>JACDGR010000032.1 GCA_013821525.1 Actinomycetota bacterium | reverse complement strand
ACCCCGCGGCGTCGATCGGCGGGAAGACGCTCTACCGCGGCGGTGACTGGGCTGTCGTAGTCGACGGCTCACGTGCCGTGGCGCTGCACCTCGTGGCCGGAACGTGGCGTCCCGATCGGAGCGGGAGGGTGCAGGTCGAGTTCCTTGGGCCTCACGCGACCGCAGCGCCGACCCCGCAGGTCGCCGCGCAGCTGTCGGCCTCCTCGCCACTCGTCGAGTCGGCCCTCTGGGTCGACGGCCACGAGCTGACCGCGAAGGGTGGCGGGTTGACGCCGACGCGCGGGACGATCTACGGCGCACCTGACGCGCCGCTCAGCAAAGGCAAGCATGTCGCGGTCGCCTACGCGCGCACCGCCACCGCCGCGACCGCTGTCGCCCGGGCCTTCCGGGTTCCTTAAGTCCCCGCCGAGTCCGGGTCGGCGTCGAGGAACGGGTAGCGGTAGCTCTTCGGCGGTACGAACGTCTCCTTGATCGAGCGCGGGCTCACCCAGCGGATCAGATTCCAGAGCGATCCCGCCTTGTCGTTCGTCCCGGAGGCCCGGGCGCCGCCGAACGGCTGCTGGCCGACGACCGCGCCGGTGGGCTTATCGTTGACGTAGAAGTTGCCCGCGGCGTAGCGCAGCTTCTCCTGCGCATCTGCGGCCGCCGCGCGATCCTGTGAGAAGACCGCGCCGGTGAGGCCGTACGGCGCCGTGCGGTCGACGAGCGCAAGCGTGTCGTCCCACTTCGCCTCGTCGTAGACGTAGGTCGTGACGACCGGCCCGAAGATCTCCTCGCGCATCAGGCGGAAGTCGGGGTCCCGGGTCTCGATCACGGTCGGGTCGACGAAGTAGCCCTTGGAGTCGTCGTACCCGCCACCGACAACGATGTCGCTGTCCGCATTCGTCTTCGCCTCTTCAATCGCCGCGGCCTGCGTCTTGAACGATGACTCGTCGATCACCGCTCCCATGAAGTTGCCAAAGTCCGTGACGTCTCCGACCTTGATCGTGGCGACCTCCTCCTGTAGCCGCTGACGCAGCTCGGGCCACAGGTTCGACGGCGCGTACACGCGCGACGAGGCCGAGCACTTCTGCCCCTGGTACTCGAAGGAGCCGCGAACGATCGCCGCGGCCAGCGAATCGACGTCGGCCGAGGGATGGGCGACGATGAAATCCTTGCCGCCCGTCTCGCCGACGATCCGCGGGTAGTTGCGGTACCGCTCCATGTTCGACGCGACAGTGCGCCACATGCCGTTGAAGACCGGCGTCGAGCCCGTGAAATGAATGCCGGTGAGGTGCGGGCTTGCGAGCGCCGCGTTGCCGATCTCGGCGCCGCTCCCGTAGACGAGGTTGATCACACCGTCGGGCAGACCAGCCTCCTGGAACAGACGCATCACGTAGTAGGCCGAGAGCATCGCGGTGCCGGCCGGCTTCCAGACGACCGTGTTGCCCATCAGCGCCGGCGAGCTCGTGAGGTTCGCCGCGATCGCCGTGAAGT
This sequence comes from Actinomycetota bacterium, assembly GCA_013821525.1. Classification (GTDB taxonomy): domain Bacteria; phylum Actinomycetota; class Thermoleophilia; order Gaiellales; family Gaiellaceae; genus PALSA-600. The sequence continues at coordinate 14,082 of JACDGR010000032.1, read as the reverse complement.
TGAAAGGCGAAACGGCGAACACGAACCCTTCTAGCGGGCGGTACTCCATCCGGTTCCAGATCCCCTGCGAGGAGACCGGCTGCTCGGAGTAGATGCGGAGCATGAACTCGACGTTGAAGCGCAGGAAGTCGATCGATTCGCAGGCCGCGTCGATCTCGGCCTGGTGCGCGGTCTTCGACTGGCCGAGCATGGTGGCGGCGAGCAGCGTGTCGCGCCACGGCCCGGCGAGCAGCTCGGCGGCGCGCAGGAAGACGGTCGCGCGCTCCTCCCAGGGCCAACGCGACCAGTCCTGCCATGCGGCTGCGGCGGCATCGATCGCCTGCTGGACATGCTCGGCGCCACCCTGATGCACCTCCGCAAGAACGTGTTCCTTGTCGTGCGGCATCACGGCCTGCTTGCGCGCACCGGTCGTGATGTCCTTGCCGCCGATCACGAGCGGGATCTCGGGGCATTCGCCGCGCATCTGCTCGAGGCGGAGCTGCAGGCGGGCGCGCTCGGCACTGCCGCGCTCGAACCCGAGGATCGGCTCGTTGTGGGCGACGGGCGGACGGAAGATCGCGTGTGTGCTCATGGCTCGTACCTTAGAGAGGAGCGCCCGCCGAGCGCCGCAGCAGATAGGTCGCCGTGACGACGACCCACACCATGAACCCGACCGACGACGCGAAGAGGGAGTCGCCGGCGAACGTCCAGTCGAGTGCTCCTTCGAGCATCCCGACGACGAGCACAGCAATGCCACCGAGCACCCCGGCCTGTCCGAACCAGCGAGGAATCTTCCGTGCCCGCCACGCGGCGCGCGACGAGCCGATGATCACCGTCGCCGCGCAGGCGGCCGACGGCGCGGCCACGTGAGGGTCGCCCGCTGGGAGCGCGGTTGCCTGCAGCGCGAAGAACGCCGCTCCGCCCAGCACGACGACGCTGGCGAAGAACCCGTCCGGGTCGAAGCGGATCAGCTGTGAGCGGAGGCTCGCGAGGAACCAGAGGTAGGCGAACCCTGCGCCGGTGAACAGCGCGGATGCGCCGCCGGGATGGTCCGCACCGAGCACCAGCGCCGGAACAGCGAGGGCGACATAGATGTAGCCGAGCGCCGGCAGCCTCGCCCTCGTCACGCGGCGAAGCTACAACATCGGAGGATGAGCCCGACGCTCGTGCAGTACGACGCGCCCGGCTGGGGCGTGGGAGAGATCTGGCTCGAGCGAGGCGTCGTCGTCCACTCCGAGTTGCCGCGGCCCCGCCGGGTGTCGCCGCGCGCGGCACGCGGCGCAGGGGGCTCGGCCGCAGCCCGGACTCTCGGGGCGAATCTGGTCTCGCGGCTGCAGGGGTTCTTCGCCGGGGACGCAGAGGAACTTCGCGGCGTGCGGCTGACAGCCTTCGACGGGTTCGACGGTGCCTGCATCCAAGCGTTACGCCGCGTCCGCCGCGGTCAGGTCGTCACCTACGGCGAGCTTGCGGCGCTCGCCGGCCACGCGGGCGCTGCCCGTGCGGCCGGGACCTTCTGCGGGCGCTGCGCCCTATCGCCGTTCGTGCCGACCCATCGCGTGGTCGGCTCTGCAGGTATCGGCTCGTACGGGTCGCTCGGTGTGGACTACAAACGGCGTTTGCTCGCGCTCGAGGGTGTCTCTTTCTGATGTCGCTCTCCGACGACTTCCGCGACGAGCTTGCGCAGATCGCCCCCGTGCGCCGCTGCTGCCGCCATGCCGAGGTCTCGGCTCTCTTTCACGCCTCGGGCGCCTGGCACCTACGGGGCGGCCAGGTTGCGGTTCAGCTCGACCTTGCGAGCTCTGCCGTCGCGCGCCGCGCATTCGCGCTGCTCCGCGAGCTCGGCGTGCGGTCGGAGATCCGCACGTACAGGCGCCAGGGGTTCGAGCGCTCGACGCGCTATCAGCTCCACGTCGAGGTTGACGACCAGGCGTTGATCGTGCTCCGCGAGGCGGGTGTTCTCTCGGCGTCCGGCGCCCCGCTGGAGCACCCTCCCAAGCGCGTCGTCGGGCGCTCGTGCTGCCGCGCTGCCTACCTGCGCGGCGCCCTGCTCGGCGGCGGGTCGCTCTCCGGGCCTCGTGACCCGCATCTCGAGCTGCGGGCGACGGGCATCGAGGCGGCTCGATTCATCGCGGAGCTAGGGCGGCGTGAAGAGATCGTGCTCCGCGTGGCGGAGCGGCGCAACCATGCGGTCGCATACGCGAAATCCCACGAGACGATCGGCGACGTGCTCGCGTTCGTGGGAGCAAGCGACACGGCACTCCGACTCGAGGAGCACGCGGTGATCGCAGCGACGCGGTCGCGCGCGAATCGTCTCGTCAACGCCGACGGCGCCAACCTCGTTCGTACCGCCCGGGCCGCGCAGGCACAGCTCGACGCGATCCGTGCGCTCGAGCTCGACACGCTCCCGCCGAGCCTTTCGGAGATCGCCGAGCTTCGCCTGCGTCATCCCTCGGCGTCGCTGCGCGAGCTCGCGGCGAAGGTACGCCCGCCGATCACGAAGGCCGCCGCGCACCGCCGCTTGCGCGCCGTCGTCCAGCTCGCCGAGCAAATCTGATTTGCAACTGCTCTAGCGGATCCAGCGGGGCGGTCCCCATACTCGTATTGGCGGTCCGCTCTCGCGCGGCGGTGAATACAGACCCCGTTCGCCGTTGCACACGGGCGCGGTTTCACCGGAGGGGGAGTTCGTCCTCGGAGCTCCCTCTCCGGGCCGCCACTCATATAGGTTTCTCTCTATGAGCCAAGCCAAGTTCGACGACCTCCGTGGTCGCCTCGCCGAGATCGCCGACCTCGGGAAGACGATGGCGCTCCTCGGGTGGGACCAGCACGTGATGATGCCGCGCAAGGGCGCCTCGATCCGCGCGGAGCAGATGGCGACCGTCGGCCGGATCGCGCACACCAAGTTCACCTCAGCCGAGATCGGTTCGCTGCTCGACGACCTGCGAAGCTGGGGCGAGCAACAGGACTACGACTCGTTCGAAGCGAGCCTGATTCGCGTCACGGCGCGCGACTGGGAGAAGTCGCGACAGGTGCCCGCCGACCTGCGCGCAGAGATGTCGCGGTCTGCGGCGCTCGCGAACCAGGTCTGGATCGACGCGCGCGCGAACAACGACTTCAAGACGTTCCTGCCCGTGCTGCGCAAGAACCTCGATCTTCGCAAGCGCTACATCGACTGCTTCGACGTCAAGGACGAGCCGTACGACATCGTGCTCGACGACTACGAGCGCGACATGACGACGAAGGAGGTGCGCCGCATCTTCGACTACCTGAAGGAGCATCAGGCGCCGCTCGTCAAGGAAGTGGCGGCCCGCGGCGGCAACGACTCGAAGCCACGCGACTTCGGCTTCGAGGAGCAGAAGGCATTCGAGCTCGAAGTGGTCAAGGCTTTCGGCTTCACGGACGACGCATGGCGGCTCGACCCGACCGTTCACCCGTTCGCCTCCGGCACGGGCGTGACGGACATCCGCATCACGACGCGCTACTTCCCGGATCACCTCGGCGGCCTGTTCGGCACGATGCACGAGTTCGGGCACGGCCTCTATGAGCGGCAGGTCGACCCGTCGCTCGAGCGCAGCCCCCTCGCGCGTGGTGTGTCGCTCGGCATGCACGAGTCGCAGAGCCGGATGTGGGAGAACCTCGTCGGGCGCGCCAGGCCGTTCTGGCGCCACTTCTTCCCGCGCCTCCAGGAGCTCTTCCCGACGGTCGCGGGCGAGGACGTCGAGAGCTGGTACCGCGAGGTCAACCGCGTCGAGCCGTCGCTGATTCGCGTCGAGTCGGACGAGGCGACCTACAACCTCCACATCATCCTGCGGTTCGAGCTCGAGCAGGCGATGCTGAACGACGAGGTGTCGCTCGAGCAGCTTCCCGAGGAGTGGAACAGCAGGATGTTCGACTACCTCGGCATCGAGGTGCCGAACGACACCGAAGGCGTCCTCCAGGACGTGCACTGGTCGGGCGGCTCGATCGGCTACTTCCCGACGTACGCGCTCGGCAATCTGATCTCGGCGCAGATCTGGGAAAAGATCGTTGCCGACCTGCCCGATCTCGACGCGAGCTTCGAGCAGGGCGACTTCGCGCCACTGCGCGACTGGCTCGGCGAGCATCTGCACCACCTCGGGCGCAAGTACACGCCCGGCGAGACGCTCGAGCGGGTCGTCGGCACGTCGCAGATCGACCCGGAGCCGTATGTCCGCTATCTCCGCAGCAAGCTTGCGGACATCTACGGCATCGCCACGACTGCCGCGTAAGTAGAGTCGCCGTCATGGCGAAGACACGGGTTGGTATCAATGGATTCGGCCGCATCGGCCGAAACTTCTTCCGCGCGGCGCTCGAGCGCGATGGCGACTTCGAGATCGTCGCGTTCAACGATCTCGGTGATCTGAACACGATGGCGCACCTCTTGCGGCACGACTCGGTGCTCGGGACGTTCCCGCAGCAGGTCGAGGTCGAGGGTGGCTCGTTGAAGATCGACGGCAACGAGGTCAGGGGCCTCGCAGAGCGGGATCCGGGCGCTCTGCCCTGGCGCGACCTCGAGGTCGACGTCGTGATCGAGTCGACCGGCTTCTTCACGAGCAGGGACGGCGCGCAGAAGCACCTCGACGCCGGCGCGAAGAAGGTCGTGATCTCGGCGCCCGCGACCGACCCCGACATCACGGTCGTGCTCGGAGTCAACGACGACACCTACGACGCGGACAAGCACCACATCATCTCGAACGCTTCCTGCACCACCAACTGCGTCGCGCCGATGGCGAAGATCCTCGACGATATGTTCGGGATCGACCGCGGCTTCATGACCACGATCCACGCGTACACCAACGACCAGTCGATTCTCGATCTCCCACACAAGGATCTGCGGCGTGCCCGCGCGGCTGCGATCAACCTGATCCCGACCTCGACCGGCGCCGCGCGCGCGATCGGGCTCGTCCTGCCGCACCTGAAGGGCAAGGTCGACGGCATCTCGGTTCGGGCTCCGGTTCCGACCGGCTCCGTGACCGATCTCGTCGTGACCCTGCGCAAGGAGGCGACCGCCGCGGATGTGAACGCTGCCTTCGAAGCGGCGGCAGGCGACGGGCCACTCGCGCCGTACCTCGACTACTCGACGGAGCCGCTCGTCTCGACCGACATCGTGCACTCGCCGGCCTCGTGCACGTTCGACAGCGACCTGACGATGGCTCAGGGCAACTTCGCGAAGGTCTTCGGCTGGTACGACAACGAGTGGGGGTACTCCTGCCGCCTGGTCGATCTGGTCTCCAAGCTGCTGTGATCGCTCCGCGGTCGATAGAGACCGCGGAGGTCGACGGCAAGGTCGTCCTCGTTCGGTCCGATCTGAACGTGCCGCTCGAGGACGGCCGCATCGCCGACGACACGCGGTTGCGTTCGTCGCTGCCGACGATCCAGCTGCTGCTCGATCGTGGCGCTGCCGCCGTCCGCGTCTGCTCGCACCTGGGGCGGCCGAAGGGTCACGACGAGCGCTATGCGATCGCGCCGGTCGCTGCTCTCCTGCACGAGCTACTGGCAGACGAGCGGCTGAGCGTGCTCGAAAACACACGGTTCGACGTGCGCGAGACTGCGAACGACGAGTCGTTCGCTCGCGAGCTCGCGGATGGCTGCGATCTGTACGTGAACGACGCGTTCGGATCGGCGCATCGCGCGCACGCCTCGACGGAGGGAGTCGCGCACCTGCTGCCCGCCTACGCGGGGCTGCTGCTTCTCGCCGAGCTGGAGCACCTCGGGAAGCTGCTCGGCGATGTCGAGCGGCCGTTCGTGATCGTCTCGGGTGGGGCGAAGGTCGAGGACAAGATCGGCGTGCTCGAGAACCTCGGCGGACGTGCCGACGCAGTCCTGATCGGCGGCAAGATGGCCGAGGACGTGCGCGACGCGAATCCATTCTCCTTCGACGTCGTGTTGCCGACCGACGTGGTCGCCGCGGCAGCGTTCGCCGCCGATGCAGAGACGCAGGTGACCGGCTTCAACGAGCTACCTGATGGGTGGCTCGGGCTCGATGCCGGCCCGCAGACCCGCGCGGACTTCGCCGGCCGGATCGCAGGCGCCGCGACCGTCTTCTGGAACGGCCCCATGGGTGTCTTCGAATGGCCGCGCTTTGCCGAAGGCACCTTCGCGGTCGCGCGCGCGCTGGCGGAGTGCGACGGATTCACGGTCGTTGGTGGCGGCGACTCGGTCCGGGCCGTGCACGAGGCCGGTGTCGCCGACCGCATCTCATGGATCTCGACCGGCGGTGGCGCCTCGCTCGAGCTGCTCGAAGGGCGCGAGTTGCCCGGCGTCGCTGCGATCCCGACCGCGTAGGGTTGGCGCATGCTGATCGCAGGCAACTGGAAGATGTTCAAGGGGCCGGCCGAGGCCGGTGCGTTCTGCCGCGAGTTGCGTGACGCGGATCTGCCCGACGATGTCGATGTCGTTGTCTGCCCCCCGTACGTCTCGCTCGCCGCAGCCGCGCAGGCGCTGGCCGGCACCGAGATCGGGGTCTTCGCACAGAGCTGCCACTGGGACCGGGAGGGAGCGTTCACCGGCGAGATCAGTGCGGCGATGCTCAAGGAGCTTGGCGTCTACGGCTCGCTGGTCGGCCACTCGGAGCGCCGTCTGTACTTCGGTGAGACGGACGAGACCGTCGCTCGCCGGTCGGCGGCCGCGCTCGCCGAGGGCCTGCACGTGATCGCATGTGTGGGGGAGAGCGAGCAAGAGCGCGATGCGGGGGAGACGGACGCTGTCCTGAGACGCCAGGTCTCGGTGCTGGAGTCCGACGAGAACCTGGTGATCGCCTACGAGCCTGTGTGGGCGATCGGAACTGGCAGGACTGCGACGCCCGAAATGGCGCGGCAGGCGCACGAGACGATCAAGGAGATCCTCGACGTGCCAGTTCTCTACGGCGGTTCGGTCAAGCCGGACAATGCCGCCGAGCTGCTCGCCCAGCCAGGCGTCGACGGCGCGCTCGTCGGCGGCGCCGCGCTCACTGTCGACTCGTTCGTCGCAATTTGCCGTTCCCCCTCGTAACGCTCGTGATCCTCGACGGCTGGGGCTGCGCCCCGGCTGGCCCGGGTAACGCGATCGAGCTTGCCGAGACGCCGGTGTTCGATCGGCTGTGGCGGACGTTCCCGCACACCACGATCGATGCCTCGGGCGAGGCGGCCGGGCTGCCGGCCGGTCAGATGGGCAACTCGGAGGTCGGTCATCTGACGATCGGCGCGGGGCGCAGGCTCTACCAGGATCTCCTGCGGGTGAACAAGGCGGTCGAGGACGGGTCGCTGTACGACAATCCGGTGCTCCGCGCAGCGTTCGATCGTGGGAACCGCGTTCATCTGCTCGGCCTCGTCTCGCACGGCGGGGTGCATTCGCACATCGACCACCTGCAGGCGCTCTTGCGCTTCGCGCCCGAGAAGACGTGGATCCACGCGTTCACGGACGGACGCGACGTCTCTCCCACCTCGGCGATTCGCGACCTGGCGGAGCTCCCGCCCGACCGGATCGCTAGCGTCGTCGGTCGCTACTACGCGATGGACCGCGACGCACGCTGGGAACGCACGCAGGATGCCTTCGATGCTGTCGTGCGCCACCAGGGCACACCCGCGCACGCAGACGTGCTCCTGTCGGCTATCCAGCAGAGCTACGACGCAGGGGTGACGGACGAGTTCATCCGGCCGATCGTCGTCGACGGAGCGCCCGGGATCGAGCCTGGCGACGCCGTGATCTTCTTCAACTTTCGTCCCGACCGCGGCCGCCAGCTGACACGGCTACTCCTCGACGCGGGCCTCGATGTGACCACGCTCACCCGCTACGCGTCCGACCTCGATACGCACGTTGTCTTCGCGGAGCAGACGGTCACCGACACGCTGGCCGAGGTGCTCGCCGGGCGAGGTCTGCGGCAGCTGCACGTCGCCGAGACGGAGAAGTATGCGCACGTCACCTACTTCTTCAACGGCGGCCGAGAGGACGCGTGGGTCGGTGAGTCGCGCGACCTCGTGCAGAGCCCACGCGACGTCGCGAGCTACGACCTGAAGCCGGAGATGTCGGCCGAGGGGGTCGCCGACCATGTCGTCTCCGAGGTGGGGGACGGCTACGCGTTCTGCGTCGTCAACTTTGCGAACCCCGACATGGTCGGGCACACCGGTCTGATTCCGGCCGTCGTCCGGGCCGTCGAGACCGCAGACCGGTGTCTCGGCCGGGTCGTCGACCGCGTGAGCGAACTGGGCGGTGCGTGCCTGATCACGGCCGACCACGGCAACGCCGAGCAGATGCTCGAGCCCGACGGCCTCAGCCCGCACACGGCGCACACGACCAACCCGGTCCCGTTGATCGTGACTGCGCCCGGCGCGATGCTTCGGCCGGGTGGCGAGCTCGCCAACCTGGCCCCAACTGTCCTGCAAATGTTGGGAATCGAACCCCCTTCTGCCATGACAGGTCAGGGGCTCGTAAATCGCACGTAAGGCCGGTGATTCTGGCCGAAACCGGAGTTATACTCCGGCTCCTTGTCGCTCCCACAGCCAGACCTGGCCGTACTGAGAAAGGCCCAGCGGGGCGATGAGCGTGCGTTCGCGATCATCCTGCGGACCTACGAGACGCCGGTCTACAACTACGTGCTGCGGTTGACGAACGGCGACAAGTCGCTCGCCGAGGATCTGACGCAGGAAGTCTTCATGCGGGTCTTCCAGGGACTGCCGCGCTTCTCGCTCCGCTGTAAGTTCACGACGTGGCTCTTCCAGGTCACGAAGAACCGCGTGCTCGACGAGTTGCGTGCGAAGGAGCGGCGCCCCCATGCATCGGTCAACCTCGACGACGCCCCGCATCTCGAGGCGCTCGAGCAGCCCGCCGAGCGTGTCGAGGCGATCGACGGCCTGTGGCGCGCGATCGACGCGCTGCCCGTCGACCTGAAGATGGCGCTCCTGCTCCGCGACGTCGTCGGTCTCTCCTACAACGAGATCGCAGACTCGCTCGAGATCACGCTCGCGACCGTCAAGTGGCGGATCTTCAAGGCGCGGGAAGATGTCCAGATCGGTCTCGCACGTGAGGGCATCACCTTCGGTAGCTCGCAGAGCTCCGAGACGTTCGCCTCGGCCTAGCCTAGGAGGCTTGATGTGGAACTGCGTGCCTGCGGGGATGGCTCAGACCGAGCAGCTCGTTCGGGCCGGGCGCAGGGCATAGCGGTGGCTACGTTCAAGCCCGGGCCGGGCGAGCTGCGCCGCGTCTGAGCCACCAGCCGCAGGTGCGCGTGCGTTTCATATCAAGCCTCTAAGACTCGTCGAGGAACGACAGGAAGGCGAGGTGCTTGGCGAGGAGGTCTTCGATCGCCCGCACCCCTCGCGCGGCGAACTCTTCGACCCACGCGTCGGAGAGGTCGTCTTCGATCGTGAAGAGGATGCCGCGCTCGTCCATCGGTCGATCATCAACGGCACGCCGGACGGCGGCATGAGTGGTTCGGCCCATCTTCGGGGACCCGTCCTCCCAGCGTCGATCGGGCGGTACGGTGCGTCGATGCGCGCATTCCTGATCGTGAACCCGAATTCCGGCGACGGCGGAGCCGAGGAGCTGCTCGCTGCAGCGGCGGAGCGACAGATCCAGACGCACGTCCTCGCGGAGGGAGACGACCTGCAGGGACTCGCACGAGCCGCGACAGCGGATGCACTCGCGATGGCGGGCGGTGATGGGTCGCTGGCAGCTGTCGCCGGGGTTGCGCTCGAACGCGACCTGCCGTTTGCATGCATTCCCTTTGGAACACGCAACCACTTCGCCCGTGACCTCGGTCTCGACCGCAACGACCCGGTTGCGGCGCTCGACGCGCTCGTGGACGGCGATGAGCGGAAAATCGATGTCGGCCGCGCAAATGACCGGCTGTTCCTGAACAACGTATCCCTCGGTGTGTACGCGCGGCTCGTGCATCGCCGGGAGCACCACCGGCGGCGGAGCGACGCGTTCGCGCGGATGCGTGCATTCGGCGCGCTCGTCAAGCATCGGCACGGCGTGGGCATCACAGTCGACGGAGACCCGCTGCACGCCCGTGTGGTGCTTGTTGCGAACAACGAGTACGCGCTCGACGTGCTCTCGATCGGCGAGCGCGAGCGCCTCGACGAGGGGACGCTGTATCTCTACGCGCCGACCGGGCTGCTGCGCTCGGCCTGGGACGAGCGCGCGGCCGCGTCGTTCACCGTCGACGCGCGATCGGGCAGGTTGCACGCCGCAGTCGACGGCGAGCCCGATGAGCTGCAGACACCGATTGAGTTCCGCGTCGAGCCTGGCGCGCTACGCGTGCTCGTCCCGCGGTCGCTCGGGCAGCCCAGCCCAGACGGCTAGGACGAGCTCCTGTCCGGGGAACGCCATCTCCGGCAACTCGTCGCGCGCGAACCACCGCAGCTCGTCGACGTCATCGGCCGCGACGGGCTCGCCTTCGCCGCGCACGATCCACGTGACCGAGAAGACATGCCGTCCGTCATAGGGCTCGATGTCGATCCGCAGCAGCTCGACCGGCTCGATCTCGAGGCCGGTCTCCTCGCGAAACTCCCGCCGCAAGCCGTCGACCGGCGCCTCGGTCTCGTTCAGAAAGCCGCCGGGGAGATCCCAGTGACCGCGCCTCGGGTCGTGCGCGCGGCGCGCCAGCAAGACGCGCCCGTCCCGCTCGAGGATGCCCTGCACGCCGGGGATCGCATTCGCCCAATAGCGCTCGCTGCATGATGTACAGCGCACGTGGTCGTCGCTGCGTGTGAGGATCCCTGCGCAACGGGGACAGAACCGCCAAAGGTCGAGCGCGCCCATAGGAGGCACATGATGGAGAACCCGGAACCGACGGAGACGGAAGAGGAGCTCTCGAGCACCGAACGCCAGCAGGAGGAAGAGGCGATGCGCGGCGGAGGTTCGGCCGGCGGAAGCGGCGAGGACAACCTGCCGACCGAGGAGGACGGGCAATAGCCCGCGTCATCCTCCTCCACTCCGCCCTCGGCGACTCACGACTCTGGCGCCGGCAGGTCGACGCACTCAGCGCCGAGCACGAGGTAGTCGCGCCCGACCTGCCCGGCTGGGGGGAGACGCCGCTGCCGACGGAGCCCTTCTCGTTCGTCGACTTCGTAGCGGAACTGCTGCCCGGCGTGCTCGTCGGGAACTCGTTCGGCGGTCGGATCGCCCTCCGGACAGCGCTGGCCCACCCGGACAAGGTCGAACGCCTCGTGCTCGTCGGCGCAGGCGTCTCGGCCTGGGACTGGACGGAGGAGATCCGCGACTACTGGGCCGCCGAGGAAGCCGCGATCAGGGCGGGCGACCTCGCCGCCGCGACGCAGGTCAACCTCGATTTCTGGGTCGCTCCGGCTCACCATGCCGAGGTCGGCCCGCAGCAGCTACGTGCGCTGCAACTGCAGAGCGCGCACGAGGAGCCGGAGGTGATCTGGCCGAAGGACCGTCCGCTCTCGTCCCTGCCGATGCCGACGCTCGTCGTCGTCGGTGCAAACGATAAGGGCGACTTCCAGGCGATCGCGCAGCATCTCGCCGAGGAGATCCCCGACTCGGAGCTCGCGATCGTCCCGGGCGCCGGCCACCTCGTCGGCGTCGACGAGCCCGACGAGCTGAACGCGCTCCTGCTCGAGTTCCTCTCGGCGTAGACCACCCCTCAGGCCGGGCTCTCTGCCCATAGAAGCCATGTCCTGGGGACTGGCCCCAGGACGCGTCCGAAAAAGACGTGGCTCGCGGAGCGTCCTAGGAGATCACGCTGCGAGAACGGCGTCCGACAGGCGCGGCCAGGCTTCTGCCGCCCAGTCGCCGAAGGCGAGGTCGGTGAGGCAGCCAAGCGCGATGCCTGCCTCCGGGTCGACCCACAGGAACGTGCCGCTACGGCCGAAGTGGCCGAAGGTCGACGGCGCGTTGTGCGCGCCCGTCCAGTGCGGCGACTTGCCGTCCCGTAGCTCGAAACCGAGACCCCAGTCGTTCGGCGTCTGCCGCCCGAAGCCGGGCAGCACGCCGTCGAGCCCCGCGAACTGGACGGCGGTTGCCTCCGCGAGCGTCTCGGCTGCGACGCGACGCGGCGCCTGGAGCTCGCGGGCGAGCGCCGCCAGGTCGGCAATGGTGCCGCTGACCCCGGAGCCGGCGGAACCGATCAAGACCATCGACGTTCCCGACCACACGGCATGGAAGTAATCGGCGAACGGCATCTCCGAGCGCTCGGCGACGAGGTCGGCCGCGACATCGAACCCGTAGTTCGAGTAGATGCGCCGTCGCCCCGGCGACGAGATCGGAGGGCCTGGCTCGAAGGGGAGCCCCGAAGCGTGCGCCAGCAGGTGCCGGAAGGTGGAGCCTGCCGGGCCGGCAGGCTCGTCGAGATCGACAAGCCCCTCCTCGGCAGCAACGAGCATCGCGACCGAGGTCGCAAGCTTCGTCACGGAGGCCCATGCGAACGTCCACTCCACGTCGCCGTGCTGCGCCTCGCGGTCGCCCGTGACGACGACCGCGGCATGCGTGCTCGACCAACCGTCGATCTGGCGCAAGGCGTCCACGAACGGCGACACTAGCGGCGTGGAGCGTCAGCACATCTCATCGGGAGCAGCGTTCGAGGAGCGCGTCGGGTACTCGCGCGCCGTGCGCGTCGGCGATCGCGTCTGGGTCTCCGGGACCGCGCCGATCATGCCGAAGGACGCGGACCCGCCAGACGACGCCTTCGCCCAGGCCCAGATCTGCCTGTCGATCATCGAACGCGCGCTCGTGGAGGCGGGCTCTTCCCTCGACGAGGTCGTGCGCACGGGGATCCACGTGACGGATGCGACGCTGATCGATGCGGTCGGCCGCGCGCACGGTGACGCGTTCGCGAGGGCGCGTCCGGCGACGACGGGAATCGTCGTCGCGCTGCTCGATCCGCGCTGGCTCGTGGAGATCGAGGCGGAAGCGGTGATACTGCAGCCGTGAAGCAGATCTTTCCATCGTCGATCACGGGCAAAGGCACCGAAGGCCTCGGCGGCGCGCAAGCGAGCGTGCTAGAGCATGCCTTTGGGTCGAGCGATCCGTACACGCTCGGCGTCGAGGAGGAGTACCAGCTCCTCGACCCCGAGACCTGGGATCTCGTCCAGCACATCGACTCGGTGCTCGCAGCGGTCGAGCATGGCGACCACCAGGACCGCATCCATGCAGAGCTGATGCAGTCGGTGCTCGAGGTGACAACGCCGGTCTGCCGCACCGCGGGCGACATCCACCGCTCGCTCGCCCAGCTGCGCGGTTACGTCGCCGAAATCGCACGCTCCGAAGGCTGCCGCTTCGGCTCTGCCGGCACGCACCCGTTCTCCCTCTTCGAACGGCAACGCATCACCGCGCGCGACCGCTACCGGCAGCTCGTCGACCAGCTCCAGTACATCGCGCGGCGCGAGCTGATCTTCGGCATGCACATGCATGTTGCCGTCGACGACGCCGAGAAGGTGATCCAGGTGATGAACGGGCTGCTCCTGCACCTGCCGCAGATGCTCGCGCTCTCCTCCTCGTCGCCGTTCTGGCGTGGCGAGCCGACGGGTCTCTCGTCGAGCCGCCAGATGGTGTTCGCCGCGTTCCCCCGCTCTGGCCCACCGCCGCGCTTCAAGGACTACGCCGACTACGCCGAGGTCGTGGGTCAGCTCGAGCGCACCGGCTGCATCGCCGACTACACGCACATCTGGTGGGACATCAGGCCACACCCCCGTCTCGGCACGATCGAGATGCGGGTGTGCGACGCGGTGACGCGGCTCGAGGACGTCGTTGCGATCACGGCGTACTTCCAGGCACTCGTGAAGATGTACTGCGAGCAGTTCGATGCCGCCAGGGAGATCCCGGGCTGGCATCGGATGCTGACGACGGAGAACAAGTGGCTCGCCGCGCGCTACGGCCTCGAGGCGCCGATCATGGATCTCGCAACCGGCCGCCGGAACCGCGTGCCAATCGCGCAGCTCGTCCGGCGCACGCTGCGCGACCTCGAGCCGCACGCCCGTGAGCTCGGCTCGGAGCGCGAGCTCGAGGGCATCCGCGAGATCCTCGCTCGCGGCAATGGCGCCGACCGGCAGCTACGCGTCTGGAACGCCAACCGCGACATCGTCGAGGTGGTGCGCGAGATCTCGATCGCGACCGAAGAGGGCGCCGAGGCATCGACGGCCTCGGCACCGC
>JACDGR010000031.1 GCA_013821525.1 Actinomycetota bacterium | reverse complement strand
CCCGATCGCGCAGAGGATGTCGGCGAGGCGGTAGTTCAACCCCGGCACCGGCATGTCGGCGACCGGCTTCCCGTCCCAGCCGTGGTGGCGCAGCTGCCGCGCGACGGCTGCGACGCGCGCGTCGTTCGTCGTCACCGCGCCGCCTTCGCCCGTGGTCACGATCTTGCGCGGATGGAAGCTGAGGCAGCCGATCAGCCCGAGCCCGCCGCACGCACGCCCGCGCCGCTGCGCGCCGAGCGCGCCGGCCGCGTCCTCAATCACGAGCAGTTCGGACGGTAGGTCTTCGAGCGGCGCCGGACGGCCGAAGAGATGCACGGCGAGCACGGCCTTCGTGCGCGGGCCGACCTCGACTTGCGCCGGGTCGATGTTCATCGTCTCGGGGTCGACGTCGACGAGCACCGGCTTCAGGCCGGCGAGCGTGACGACATTGCCGGTCGCGGGGAAGGTGTAGGCGGGCACGAGGATCTCGTCCCCCGGCTCCAGCCCGAGCGCGAGTACCGCGAGGTGCAGTGCGGCGGTGCCAGAGGTGACGGCGAGAGCGTGCTCGACCGCGCAGGCGCGCGCGACCTCGGCCTCGAACTCGCCCACCTTCGGGCCCATCGTGAGCATCCCGCTCTCGAGAACGCCTGCAACCTCATCCAGCTCGGGCTGACCGACGTCCGGCCAGCCTAAGCGGATGCGAGCGTCTTCTCTCGATACCACGCGATCGTCTTCTCGAGGCCGTCGTCGAGCTCGATCTGCGGCTCCCAGCCGAGAACCTCGCGGGCCTTCTTGACGTTCGGAATGCGCAGCTCGACGTCCGCGTAGTGGAGCGGCTGGAACACGATGTCCCCCGAGGCTCCGCTGATCCGCTTGATCCGCTGCGCGAGGTCGAAGATCGTCACCGCCGCACGCGGGTTGCCGATGTTGAAAGCCTGACCGACCGCCTGCGGATGCTCAAGGCAGAGCAGCACGCCCGACACCATGTCGGTGACGTACGTCCAGGCGCGGATCTGCGAACCGTCGCCATGAATCGTCAAATCGCGGTCGGCGAGCGCCGCCTCGATGAACGCGCGGATCGCGCCGCCCCCGATCTGACCCGGCCCGAAGATGTTGAACGGGTGCACGGTGACTGTCGGCAGCTGCAGCTCGTCGTGGTAGGCGTGCGCCATGTGCTCGCCCGCGAGCTTGGAGACGGCGTACGTCCAGCGCGCCTCGCCGACGGAGCCGATCGTCGAGACCTGCCCCTCCTCGACGTTCAGTGCATGCGTGCCGAACACCTCGCTCGTCGAGAAGTCGACGAAGCGCTCGAGCGATAGCAGCGTCGCGAGCGCGGCTTCGAGCGCGTTGTACGTGCCGATCACGTTGACGCGCATCGTGCGCACCGGGCTCGCGAGCACCGTGTCGACGCCGGCGATCGCCGCGCAGTGGACGAAGTGGGTCGCGCCGGCAGCCGCGTCGCGCAGAGCCTGCGCGTCGAGGATGTCACCCTGGATCAGCTCGAAATTCGGGTGGTCGGCTAGCTCGAGCCCGGAGAGGGAGTCCCGGTGCATGTTGTCGAACGCGACGACCGTGTTCGCCTCGACGAGCTCGCGTGCCAGCGTGGTGCCGATGAACCCGGCTCCACCGGTGATGAAGATGCGCTTCCCGCTGAGTGCCACGCTGCAAGCGTATCGTTGCGGCCCGTGAGAACCGTCCTCTTCATCGGAGCCGGCCGCCATCAGCGGCGCGCGATCATTCAGGCCAAGAAGGCCGGCCTGCGGGTCGCGGCGGTCGACAAGAACCCGGATGCCCCGGGCCTCCAGGAGGCCGACGTCGCGAAGGTGGTGGACTTCGCCGACGCGGCGGCCGTCCTGAAGGCGACCGCGAAGCTGAAGATTGACGGCGTCCTGACCGTCAGCGCCGACCGCGCCGTGCCGATCGTCGCGGCCGTTGCGGAGGCGCGCGGGCTGCCCGGGATCGGCGTCGAGACCGCGCACCTGATGACCCACAAGGTTGCGATGCGCGCGCGGCTCGCCGACGCGGGTGTCCCTCAGCCGCGTTTCGCGGCCGTGCGCTCACTCTCCGAGCGGCGCCGCGCCGCGGATGAGGTCGGCTTCCCGGCTGTCCTGAAACCGGCGGACTCGGGTGGGCAGCGGGGGGTCTTCCGCGTCGAGTCGGTCGACGACATCGAGACGCACCTGCATCTCGCGCTTGCGGCATCGCCGACGGGCGAGGCGAT
Source organism: Actinomycetota bacterium (assembly GCA_013821525.1). GTDB lineage: Bacteria > Actinomycetota > Thermoleophilia > Gaiellales > Gaiellaceae > PALSA-600. The sequence continues at coordinate 13,445 of JACDGR010000031.1, read as the reverse complement.
CCTCGAGGAGTACGTCGAGGGCATGGAGATGAACGGCATCGTGCTCGCGCGCGGCGGCGAGTCGATTCCGTTGACGCTCTCCGACCGGAGACGCCCGCCGGGCGTCGGATTCGGGGTGGGCTGGATGCACGTGTATCCGGCGACGGTCTACGGACACCAGCTGGAGGAGTCCGAGCGTGTGGCGACACACACCGTGCACGCCCTCGGCCTGAGCACCGGCATCGCGTTTCCGCAGCTGATCGCGACGCCCGAAGGGCGCGTGATCGTCGTCGAGTGCGCGGCGCGCATCCCCGGCGGGCAGATGGCCGACCTCGTGCGCGTCGCGACCGGCGTCGACCTCGTCGACGTCCAGATCAAGATGGCGCTCGGCGACGAACTGCCCGACGAGCTCGTGCAACCACAGTTCAAACAGCCGCTCGCGATCAGGTTCCTCACCGCGGCACCGGGGCCGCTGCCGACCGGCAAGGTGCAGCACGTCGGGCCGCTCGACAAGGTGCTCGCGTTCCCGGGTGTCGTGCAGGCCGATGTCTACCTCCAGGTCGGCGAGACGATCCGCCCCGTGCAGGTCGACGGCGACCGGCGCGGGTACGTGATCGCGATCGCCGACACGAACCTCGAGGCGATCGATCGCGCGGACGCGGCCGCGGGGCTCCTCGACGTGGAGGTCGAGCCCTCTTGAGCTGCGACTTCTCGCTCGCCCACTATCGCGAGCTCCTGCAGGCGGCGAAAGCCGGCGGCTACCGGTGGGCGGGCTTCGACCGCGCGCCGGGGGCCGGCGACCTGATCCTGCGCCACGACGTCGACCTGTCGCTCGACGGCGCGCTCGCGGTCGCGGAGGTCGAGGCCTCCGAAGGCGCGTGGTCGACCTGGTTCCTGATGACCCGCTCGAACTTCTACAACCTCGATTCGGCCGAGGGCGAGCGGGCGATCGCGCGACTCCGCGGGCTGGGGCACCGCGTCGCCCACCACGCGGTCTGGCCGCAGATCGATCTCGACGACCGCTTCGAAAAGGTCGTCGCCTGGCACAACCCTGACCCGGAGTACATGCAGGCGCCGGTCGAGGGAGCGGTCAACGTCATGCAGCCGGCGTTCTTCGATCCCGAGCACTACAGGTCGGACTCCAATCAGCACTGGCGCCACGGCTGCCCGCACGAGGAGCTCGCCGCGGGATCGTTCAGCTGGCTGCAGCTGCTGACGCACCCGGAGATCTGGGCGTTCGACGGCGCGACGATGCGCGAGTCGATGGAATCGATGCTCGACGCCGATCGCGCATCCCGGTACCGCTTCCTCGAGCACGACCGCATCGACCTCTCGTAGCGTGCGCACTGCCCCACCCTGGAACCAGGTTCAGACTGGGTTCGTGGGCTACGCGCGCTCCACTCCGGAACCAGGTTCGAACCTGGTCTCTGGGTTCCAACCGCGTCGCGCAGACCGTCGCCATCTCGGTGGACGACTACGGTCTGGGCGTGGAGGAGATCCCACTCGTCGGCGGCGACATGAATCTCGTGGTCCGGATCGGGGACACGGTGCGCCGTCCGCGTGAGCCGGCCGGGGTGCGCGCGCTGTTGCAGTGGTACGAGAGGGTGGACTTCGACGGCGCGCCGCGTTTGCTCGGCGACGACGAGCGGGGACGCGAGATCCTGAGTTACGTCGAAGGCGAACCGGGGCACGCGCCGGTCCCGCACGGCGACGACGTAGTCGCGGCGATCGGCCGGCTACTCCGCCGCGCGCACGATGCGCAGACAGGCTTCGTCCCCCCGCCCGAGCCGGGCTGGTATCGAAGCCTCAAGGGCCTCCCTGAGGTCGTCGGCCACCTCGATCTCTTCTGGACGAACGTCGTCTTCCGTGCAGGTCTGCCCGTCGCATTGATCGACTGGGAGCTCGCCTCCCCGACCACGCGCACGCTGGAGGTCGCCCTCGCAGCGACCTACTGGGCGGGCATCCGGATCGACAGCCAGCTCGACGAATGGGGCATCTCGAAGGAGCACCGCGGTCAGCGGCTGCGGATCCTCTGCGATGCGTACGGGCTGGATGCCGTCCAGCGTGGCTCCCTCTTCGCGGAGCTGATCACCTACAGGCGAGGGAGGATCGCCAAGGGCGCGTTTCGGGGCACGACGCCGCGGTCGGTGATCGTGGCGAACCTTCGCTGGTCGGAGGCCCACGCCGCCGAACTCGGTACGTTCCTCGCGTGAAGCCGATCACCGTGATGGTCACCGCCTCCGGCGCGCCCGGCACCGCGGCGCTCCTGAAGGCCCTGCGGGCAAACGGCGAGCGCGAGGTGCGGCTCGTCGGCACCGACATGAGCGAGCGCTCCGTCGGACGTCATCTCTGTGACGCGTTCCACATCGTTCCCGGCGGTGCCGACCCGCGGTTTCCTGACGCTGTGCGGACGATCGCGGAGCGCGAAGGCGTCGACGCGATCCTCCCGCAGTCGTCGTTCGACCTCGAAGGGCTTGCCGAGCACGTGCGCGACTTCCCGATGCCCGTCCTCGTTTCGAGCCCGGATGCGATCCGTCGCTCGAACGACAAGGCCGAGACCTACGCGACGCTCCACCGGCTCGGCGTCAAGGCGCCAGAGTTTCGCCGCGTCAACGGCGGGCGGGAAGTTGCCGCGGCAGCGGAGGAGCTCGGCTATCCGGAGCGCCCCGTCTGCTTCAAGCCGGTCTTCTCATCGGGCTCGCGCGGCTTTCGCATCCTCGATCCCACCGTCGACCGCGCGCACCAGTTGCTGAACGAGCGTCCCGGCTCGGTTTCGATGCGGCTCGAAGAGGCCGTCGAGCTGCTGCCCGACGAGGGCGGCCCCGATCTGCTCGTGATGGAGCTTGCGACAGGCGGCGAGGCGACGATCGACGGTATCGCCAACGGGCGCGAGATCGTGCTCGGGCACCCGAAGACCCGCGAGGCGATGCGCGCCGGCCTCGCGATGTACTTCGTGACGCTCGACGACCCGGAGTTGCTGCGCGTCGGTAACAGGATCGTCGAGGAGCTCGGCATCGAGCACTTCTTCAACATCCAGCTCGTCGGTGATCTCGTGATCGAGATCAACCCGCGCATCTCGACGGTCGTCTACCAGGAAGACCTCAACATCCCGTACCTCGGCGTCAAGCGCGCCCTCGGCGAGATCTCGGAGGACGAGCTGCGCACCTACGCCTCGCGCATCCGCCCGGGCCGCACCGCCCTGCGCTATTTCGACCAGCTCGAGTTCGACACGTCCGGCCCCGCCTAGTCCGGTGGCAGCCTCCGTCACGGAACAGCAACGCACCGGCCCGATCGCGCTCCACACCTGCGTTTGCGGCGATCCGGCCGGCGGCAGCCTCCGTCGCGAAACGCCGGCGCGGGTTCCACAGGTTGTCCTTCCGGGCCATGTCCTGGGGACTGTCCCCGGGACATGACTCTTCGGGTCACGCACTGTCCGGTCAACATTGCGGGGATCCCGTGGGAGAACGTGCAGGCGCTGCGGCGCAAAGGCGTAGCCGCGCGACTCGTCGTCTTCGAGCGTGGGAAGCTTCACCCTGAAGCCGACGTGTCGCTCGACCGCGCGGGGCCGCTGCCGCTGCGACTCGTGCAGCAGTTCGCCGCGTTCGCGAAGCTCGCGCCCCAGACCGATATCTTTCACTTCTACTTCGGGCTGACGCTGATCCCGAAGTCGGTGCAGTTCCCGCTCCTGCGGCTGCTCGGCAAGAAGTCCGTGTTCCACTACCTCGGCTCCGACATCCGTGGGAAGACGCCCGCCGAGCTCGCGTTCGGCAAGCGGGCGGACGCCGAGATCGTCGGCTCCTACGACGCGACGCGCTGGGTGCCCGAGGCGCACGTGATCCCGCCGGGGCTCGACCTGCGGCCGTTCACACCCCCGCCGCCCTCTGACAACCCGCGGCCGCTCGTCGTGCACGCGCCGTCGAACCGTGAGAAGAAGGGCACGCGCTACGTGATCGAAGCGTGCGAGCAGCTGCCCGTCGACCTCGACATCGTCGAGGGCGTGCCGCACGATGTCGCCCGCGAGCGGTACGCACGCGCCGACATCGTCGTCGACCAGCTGAACGCTGGTTGGCACGGCGTCTTCGCGCTCGAGTCGATGGCGCTCGGCAAGCCCGTCGTCACCTATCTGAAGCCGGACGTAGTCGAGCGCAGCGCGGAAGGCTTCGGCGTCCGGCTGCCCGTCGTGCCTGCGACGAAGGAGACGCTCGTCGACGCGCTACGCCCGCTCGTCGAGCAGCCGGCGCTACGCCGGGAGATCGGCGCCGCAAGCCGGGCCTACGTCGAGCAGGTGCATGACGTCGACCGCATCGCCGACCGCCTGGTCGACCTCTACCGTCAGCTTTGAGACTTGACGTGGATCTAACGCACACGCAGATGGTGGCTCAGCCGCAGCGCATCTCGTCCTGGTCGGGCTTGAACGTAGGCACCGCTATGCCCTGCGCCCGACCCGGTCGACCTGCTTGGACTGAGCCATCCCTGCGTGTGCTCCGACCCACGTCAGGTCTCTGATGTCCCTCTCGTTCCAGATCCGCCGGCTCGCGCGCCATTCGGCGATCTACGGGCTCGGCGGAATCCTCTCGCGGCTCCTCGCAGTCGCCCTCCTGCCGCTCTACACCTCCTACCTCGGCACGAAGGGCTTCGGGAAGATCGAGCAGGTTACGGCGCTGACGGCCGTGCTCGTGATCGTGCTCTCGGCCGGCATCTCGAGCGCGTTCTTCCGCTTCTACTTCGACTCGAAGGATCCCGACCGGCGCGTGGTCGTTGTGCGCACGACGTTCTGGTTCACGATGACGATGGCGACGGTCGGGCTGATCCTCGGCTGCGCGCTCGCCTCGCCGATCGCGCATGCGCTCAACCTCGGCGACGACCCATGGCTCGTCCGCGCAGGTGCCGTCGGGCTGTGGGCGCAGATGAACTACTCGCAGCTGACGAACCTCTTTCGTGTCGAGGAACGCGCCGTGCAGTTCGTCTGCGCAAGCGTGGCGAACATCCTGATCACGGTCGGCGTCACGGTGCTGCTCGTCGTCGGCCTGCACAAGGGCGCGACCGGCGCAGTTGTCGGCAACTTCATCGGCACGCTCTCGGTCTACCTCGTGCTGCTCGTGTACCGCCGCTACCAGCTCGGCCTGCAGTTCGATCGTCAGCTCTTCCGCGAGATGAACCGGTTCGGCATGCCGCTCGTCCCCTCGGCACTCGCTCTCTGGGCGATCAACTTCATCGACCGGATCTTCGTGGGGCATTACAAGGGCATCGCCGAGGTAGGCGTCTACTCACTGGCCGTGCGCGCATCGAGCGTGATCGTCTTCCTGATGATTGCGTTCCGCCTCGCCTGGCCCGCGTTCGCCTACTCGATCGACGATGAGACCGACGCGAAGCGCACGTACGCGTTCGTCCTCACGTACCTGCTCTTCGTCTGCTGCTGGATCTCGCTCGCGCTCGGCGCGCTCGCACCGTGGATCGTGCGAATCCTGGCGCCGTCGAGCCCGGGCTTCTACCGCGCGGATCAAGCCGTCGGGCTGCTCGCGTTCGCCTCGAGCGCCTACGCCGGCTACACCGTTCTCGCAATCGGCATCGGGCGCGCGCGCCGTACACAGTTCAACTGGATCGTCAGCGGCGCCGCCGCTGTTCTGAACATCATCCTGAACGTGGCGCTGATTCCGCGCTACGGGATGATGGGCGCTGCGATCTCGACGAGCGCCGCGTACGTCGCCCTGTTCGTCGGGATGACGATCAACTCGCAGAAGGTCTACCCCGTCGCGTACCAGTGGCGGCGCGTCGTGACGCTCAGTTCCGTTGCGATCGCGCTCACCGTCGCCGGTTACGAGTTGCGATCTCTGCCGGTCGCGATCGTATTGACGCTGCTCTATCCCCTGGCGCTCCTGCCGCTCGGCTTCTATCTCCCTGGCGAGCGCGCGCGCCTGAGGCGGCTGATCCCGCTGCTTTGACTAGATCGTCGCGTCGCCGCGGCGGCGCTTGACGATCATCCCGACCGCACCTGCGCCTGCGAGCAGGATCGCGAGCGCGCCAAGCACGATCAGCGGCAGAGGAATGCCGCCACCGCTGTCTGCAGGCGGGACGGTCGGCCCTTGCGAGACCGTGTCGTTTGAACTGGTGGTTGTCGTCGCGACGGATGTCGTCTTCGTCTTCGTCGTCTGATTGTTGGTGTCGACGAGGACGGGGATGGTCCGCGTCGGAGTCGTGCCCTTGCCGACCTGGTCGGGCACGTTTTGCTTGCCGTTCTTGCGCGCGATCGCCGCCTGGAGGGCCGAGCGGATGTCGTCCGTCAGGCTCGAATAGACCTTCAGGTCGCCCCTGACGTGCGTCAGGGCATCGCGGTAGCAGGCGAGCGGGTAGGTCGAGGCGATCTTCCCGTCGTGATACCAGTCGTTGTAGATCTTGTTGCGACACGGAACCGCAGCAGCCGCGCCCGAGGGGAACGCCGAGCACGCGACAACGCCTGCGCACACGACGAGTGCGCAGGACAGGAGAAACTTCTTCATCCGTGCCATGTTCCCCGTTCACCCGAAACTTCCACCCTGCCAAGCGGTAAGGCTTCGGTAAACCCTTCAGCGCTGCCAGAAACAGGCGTCGTGACAGGAATCTGCGACCGCGACCTGTGCCTGCAAGCTGCCGCGGTCGTCGAGCACGGTGAGCGTGCCGTGGGCGAGCGACGTTGTGATCACGCGGCCGAAGCCGAACTGGACGTTGTAGGAGCCGACGGCCACGCGAGTCGTCTGTCGAACCGTGCCGTCGAGCCCGAGCACGCGCAGGAGACCCGCATCGCCGCTCGTCACATACGCGGCGGCCGGCCCGAAGGTGACGTGCTGGGGCGCCGCGTCGGCGATGAGGCGGGTGCCGCCGACGGAGATGCTGGACGCCTCGCCTGCGGTCACCCAGAGCCGCCCGTCGGGCGCGCGTCCGAGGTCGTGCATGGCGAAAGCTGGTCGGAGCGTCGCGCTGTGGCGCAACTCCCGCGTCTCGACGACCGCGACCTCTTCCGACGACGAGCCGAGCCCGATCCACAGCCGGCGCCCGCCGGGATCCGCAGCGAGATGCCGTGCCCAACCAGGGAGCCCCACGCGACCGAGCACGCGGCCCCGCACCACGTCCACCAGCACGACGCCGCTCCGGCCCGAGTCGGTGATGAACGCGTGGACGCCGTCGGGATGCGCTGCGACGTAGCGCGGCTCCACCAGTCCGTGGATCACATGCACGACACGCAGACCGGCGACTACCGACACCTCCCCGATCGAGGTATGGCAGATGACAGCCCGCGACCCGACGCGCTCGATCGACCGTGGGTCGGGTAGCGTCGGGATAGAACCGCTCACCCGGTAAGGGCCGAGCTCGACGACGGCGAGGCGCGACTCGGAGTCGCAGGTGACGAGTGCCGCGGGCGGTCGCACGAGCTGCCCCAGAAGCGCACCGCGGAGCCCAAACGGCGCAGCGGTGGCGAGCGTCACGAATTCGCGCCGGTTCATCCTCTCTCTACGGAAATTCAATTGCGCCGGGTCCCCGATATGAGATGGTCGCGTGAACTTCGAGAAGGAGGACCGATGCTCAAGGACTTCCGGCAGTTCATCCTGCGCGGCAGCCTCGTCGACCTGGCAGTCGCAGTCGTGATCGGTACAGCGTTCACGGCCGTGATTGCGGCGTTCGTCGCCGACATCATCACGCCGCTGATCGCAGCGATCGGTGGCAAGCCAGACTTCGGAGCGCTCGCGTTCACGATCAACGGCAGCCACTTTCTCTACGGGGCGTTCCTGAACGCGCTCGTGACCTTTCTGATCGTGGCAGCGGTCTTGTTCTTCTTCGTGATCCGGCCCGTCAACATGCTGATGGAACGCCGCCGCACCGAGCCTGACGTCGAGTCGACGACGCGCGAATGCCCGGAGTGCCTCAGCCAGATCCCCGTCGGCGCGCGACGCTGCGCGTTCTGCGCGGCACAGGTCGAGCCCGTTGCGGTCGCGTCTGCCTGACGGTCGCTAGTTTGCGTAGGTGAGCCACCCGGAGCTGGCAGCCGAGCAGACCTACGTCGACAGAGCGTACGACCACCTCGAGCGCATGCGTCAGGCGGTGGCGGGCGCCGTCGACCGTGTGGACGGAGAGGTTGCACAGCTCGCCATGGATGCGTGGGCGACGAAACGGCTGCGCACGTTCGAGGACGCGGAGCAGGGCCTGCTCTTCGGGCGCCTCGACTTCGAGGCGTTTCCGAAGCCGCTGTACATCGGCCGGCGCTGGGTGCACGACGAGGAACGCCTGCAGCTCGTGATCAACTGGCAGGCGCCGGCCGCGCGACCTTTCTATACCGCCACACCGCAGGATCCTCACGGGGTCACGCTCCGCCGCCGCTTCCGCGCCGCCGGCCGCCGGTTGATCGACATCGCAGACGAGTCGCTCGACGGGTCGAACCTCGACGGCGCGGTGGTCGGAGACTTCCTACTCGAAGAGCTCGAACGCAACCGCGAAGGTCACATGCGCGACATCGTGGCAACGATCCAGGCAGACCAGTACCGCCTGATCACCGCCGCGCCTTCGCCGCCGATCGTCATCCAGGGCGGGCCGGGTACCGGCAAGACCGCGGTCGGGCTGCACCGCGCCTCCTACCTCCTCTACACCCACCGCGAGACGCTTGCACGCCGTGGCGTGCTCGTCGTCGGGCCGAACAGGATGTTCATGGAGTACGTCTCGCACGTGCTACCAGCACTCGGCGAGAACGCGGTCGAGCAACGTGCGGTCGCACAGCTCGTCGACGGAATCGAGCCCGAGCTGCGCGACAGGCCTGCGGTCGCCGTACTGAAGGCCGACACGCGGATCGTCGACGTGATCGCCCGCGCCGCAGCGCTCCGCCTCGTGGCCGAGCCCCAAGAGCTCGTCCTGCGCCTCGAAGGATCGTTCATCTCGGTGCGCGCACGAGAGGTGCGTGAACTGCTCGAGACGGCCCGCGAGGAGCTCGGTGCGACCGCCGCCGGCCGCGGGCGCTTCCGTATGGATCTCCTGCGGCAGTTCTACGGTGCCTACGGGCGGGTCCTGGGGGGAGCGGCGGTCCGAAACTTCGACGAGGTGGAAGCCGCGCTCCGTGCAGGCGGGTATCTCGACGGTGTCCTGAAGGCGGCGTGGCCGACGGTCGCCCCCGACCGGCTCGTACGCTCGCTCTTCACCTCGCGCGCCACGCTGGCCGAGGCGGCCGACGGGATTCTCGACGACGCAGAACAGAAGCTTCTCTTCCGGCGCGACCAGGGCTGGTCGGAGGCAGACGTGCCGCTGCTCGACGAGGCACGCTCCCTGCTCCAGGCCGCACCGCACGTCTACGGCCACGTGATCGTCGACGAGGCGCAGGATCTGACGCCGATGCAGCTGCGCATGATCGCCCGTCGCGCGCGTGAGGGGTCGTTGACGATGCTCGGGGACATCGCCCAGGCGACCGGGGCGGTCGTCTATCGCGGCTGGGACGAGGTGCTGCCGCATCTGCCGCGCGGCGACGACGCAGTCGTGGAGGAGTTGCGTCATGCCTACCGCGTGCCCCGCGACATCATGGACGTTGCCCTCCCGCTCCTCGCGACGATCGCTCCCGCCCTCGCGCCGCCGATCTCCTACCGGACAGGCGGAGACCCGCCGAGCTTCGTCCAGGTCGGGGAGGACGAGCTCCTGACTGCGGCGCTCCAGGAGACGAGCCGGTTGGCCGAGCGGGACGGGCTGCTAGCCCTGATCGTTCCGGACGAGCTTGCGGGCGCGTTCGCCTCCGACGATCTGCGTTCCAGCGATCTCTGGGACGGGGTGCCGGTGCTCACACCTCGCGAGGCCAAGGGCCTCGAGTTCGACCACGTCGTCGTGGTCGAGCCCGCGCTCGTCGCGGCACACGAGCAAGGGCTCCGAGAGCTCTACGTCGCCCTGACGCGACCGACGAAGACACTCGTCGTCGTGCACGCGCAGCCGCTGCCGGCGCAGCTGGCGGGGCGGCCGTAAGTCGACGGAACCCGATCGAGCGATCTTTCTCACGGTGGGCCGCAGGCAGGTCGATTGCAGGGTGACCACCACTGCGGGAGGGATCGTGAGGGCACGCACTATCAGGGGACTCGTCTCGGCCGGGCTGTGCTTTGCCGCGCTTTGCCTGGCAGGACTGTGCTTTGCAGGCGCTGCACAGGCGGGCGATCGGCAACCGAACGCCGGGCGATCATACGCAACGGCGACGAGCTCAAACTGGGCCGGCTACGCGGTTGGCGGACGCGGGTTGCTCTTCAGCGACGTCAAAGGCTCCTGGATCGAGCCGTACCTCGCGTGCGCTTCGAGCGGCGTGTCCTACGCAAGCTTCTGGGTCGGACTCGGCGGCGTCAGTGCGAATGCAAACGGCCTCGAGCAGATAGGCACCGAGGCCGATTGCCTGAATGGCGCCGCGGTGCACTCCGTCTGGTACGAGCTGATCCCTGCGGCATCGGTCGACGTTCCCATTGCCGTCCAGCCCGGGAACGCCATGACCGCAGAGGTCTCTGTTGCCGGCCAGGTCGTGACGCTTGCGATCACGAACACGACGACCGGGGCGGCGTACTCCACCACTGCGACACTGACTTCGAACCTCGATCTCTCATCCGCCGAGTGGATCGCCGAAGCCCCCTCACTGTGCGTCGGCCTTTCATCCCGCTGCACACCACTCCCGCTCGCCGGCTTCGGAACTGCCTCGTTCATGGCGGCGTCCGCAACCGCGAACGGGCACGTCGGCCCGATCGTCGACCCCGGTTGGCTGAGCACCGCGATCACGCTGCATCCCGCTGTGGGTGGCGTCTCCGCCGCCCCGTCCGCGGTCGGCCTCGACGGCGGGAGCTTCAGCGTCTCGACAGGCGCAACGGCGACGCCGGTCGCAGCAACGCCCCGGGTCCGGGGTTCGGCCGGCCCGACGCGACCGCGCAAGCACCGCTGAGGAACCGGCTAGAGAGGTTGGGCGGCGAGCACGAACGCATTGTCGGACGGATCACGAAAACGCTCGCCGCCCCCGAGTCGCTCTGCGACCGCGGCCCGCTCGGACTCGTCGGGAATGACGATCGTGAACTGCTGCAGCGTTGCCGAGCCAGAAGGGGCCGGCCCGGCGCCGCGGCTCTCCCACGTGTTGCCACCAAGGTGGTGGTGGTAGCCGCCCGCACTCAGGAACGCCGCCTGCGGCCCGAGCTGAGCCATCAGGTCGAATCCCAGCACGTCACGGTAGAACGCAATCGTCTCCTCCACGTCGGCGACGCGAAGGTGCACGTGACCCATGGTCGTTCCGTCAGGCAGGCTGTCGAAGGTCGCCTCGTCGTGACCCTCGAGCGTCGCCACGATGTCGTCGAGGTCGAGCGGCCACGAGCCCATCCGCGCGACCTGTCCCTCCCAGAGCTCGCGTGGGCGATCCCAGTAGATCTCGATCCCATGGTGATCGGGGTCACGGAGATACAGGGCTTCGCTCACGAAGTGATCCGACGCACCCGTCAGCTGCACCCCTGCCTGCGCGGCGTGCGTGAGCCAGCGCGCAAGTTCGGTGCGCTCGGGGAGCAGGAGCGCGAAGTGAAAGAGCCCTGTATGGCCGTCGGCGGGGGACGCTCCGGGACTCTCGGTCAAGTGCAGCAACTCGGTCGACGCGGTGCCGAGACGCGCTTCGCCGGCACTCTCTCCGAGCACCTCGAGACCGATTGCCGTGCGGTAGTAGGCGAGCGAGCGCTCGAGATCCGCGACCGTCAAGTGGACGGCGCCCATGTGGGTCGCGGGATCGATCCGGCTCATTCCGAAAGCCTAAACTGCTGATCCGGTCAGGGGAACTGCGCTGAGCCCGGATGCAGGTCGTAGCGACCGCCGTTCGCACAGCCCGCGGGCACGAGGTAGCTGGCATCGCTCGCAGAGTCGGATGCGTTGTCTGCAAGCTGCTCGCGCATCAGAGCTCGCGCGCGGCCCTCGGAGAGGCCTAGCCGAGTGCCGATTCGAACACCCGACTGGAACGCATAGCAATTGGCGATCCCTTCGTCGCTCACGCCGTGCAGGTGCCACGACTCGTGTGCGAGGACGGCGATCGCCCGCCCGGTGGGGCTGAACAGGCTGCTGTCGTGATGCACCGCAACCCGGTAGAGGCGGAAGCAGATGCCCGGCGTCACCCATGCCTCCGTCCCGCCCACCTCGGCGACCCCGTCGGCCTCCTGGACAGCGCCAACGTGCCGCCCGGCCGTGTCGCAGTGCACGTGCACGCCGTGGCCCGCGATCCGCTGAGCCTGGCGGGAGATGATCCGCTCGACGTGCGCCTGGGTCTGCTGGTCGAGACTGCTCCAGCCACGCCGTACGCTGACGCCCCAGGCAACGAGGCCGACGAACGCGATCACAGCGAGCGAGACTGCGAGCCGCCGCAACCACGAGTGCCGCACCTTCGGCACGGGCTGCGAGGCCCAGAACGCGGGGTCGTCCTCCTCCGGCTGCTCGCCCTCCCAGCCGAACCGCTCCAGGTCGACCGCCTGCGGCGCGCGGCCGGGGTCGCGAGGAGCCTGTCTGGCCGCGCGGAACCAGCCGCCGATCCCGAACTCCACCTCGAGCGCCAGCGCGACCAGGAACGGCAGCCAGAGCGGCACCGCGTAGCGCCACTGCGGCGGCGAGAAGAACCAGCCGATCACGAGCGCGGCCAGCACGAGCCGGGCCCGCCGGACGGTGCGAGAGCTCATCGGGGACAGCGTAGGTCTAGCTGACGACGCGGTAGACCTGGAACACCTCGGCGTACGCACGGTTCACGTTGGTGCCGTGGGTGCGCGCGACGTTCCAGACGTACTCGGCGTTCGCATACCGGCGGTGCTGCTGCGAGGCGTACTTCTCGAGCGCCGCAACCTTACGCTCGACGTGCTTCTCCTCCAGCGAGATGTAGGCCTGGTAGCTGAAGTCGAAGTTGTTCCACGGGATCTCGTAGCCAAGAATCGTCGTGCGCTTGAACGCGCGCAATCCCTCCTGCGCGATCGTCTGATGATCCTGGTGCACGTCGTGCAGGGACGGCATGAACACGCAGTCGGGAGCCCAGTCGTTCCAGATCTCGATCAGCAGCTCCAGGATCTCCTGCCGGTGATCGGGAAACGTGCGCACGTCGAAGTCGTGCACGGTCAGCGACTCCTCGGAAATACCGAGCTCGGTCGTTGCCTCGCGCACCTCGCGTGAAAGCGTGTCCGGCGCGAAGCCCTCTGGCAGTGACCGCGTCGCGATCGAGAACGCGACGTACCGCACCTCGGCGCCGGCCGCGACGAGGCGCGCCATCGTGCCGCCGCAGCCGAACTCGCCGTCGTCGGTATGCGGGGCGAGGACGAGGGCGGTCGTGACTGCGTCGATCATCGGTCTGCCACCTGTACGACTCCGGCGCTCACGGTTGCGCGGTTGCCCGCCTGGTCGTCGGCGACCACCTTCAACGCCCAGCGCCCGGGCTGCGGACGCTCCTTCACCTGACAGCGCCCGCCGGCGCACGTGACGCGCGGCCACGGGAC
>JACDGR010000383.1 GCA_013821525.1 Actinomycetota bacterium | reverse complement strand
GCCCCCTAGTTCGGGATGTATTCGTATGCGGAAATGGAGTGCTCGACTTCGGGCATAATCCTTTGACCGATATTCGACTCATTGCGCCAGAAAATTTACTCGAGGTACGCCAAGCCAGAATTCGAGTCCGGCAAGACGGTGAGCCCATCTGGCTGGACCGGGCACTACATCTAAGCGGATCCAATCAAATTGACTCCGAGATTGGCGTTAGCTATCTTGAGCCTTTCCTGCAGCTAGCCCTTGAGCGCTACATGTGGCTCGACGCGCTCCTAGTTTCACGATCTTGGGCTGCAAGTCCTAAGACACCTAAAACTCCTGCGATCCAGGATCACATCAGAACAACCGAGCCGCTCGCAATCCACGGTCTTGAGAAAACAGCCAAAGATCTTCGAAAGATCTTGGGCTCCGTTACGCAAAGATTCCCTGACGCTCCAAGTGACCTTTACTTTCCTGGCCAAGAACTGATGCAACCAGCGGTTCACCGCGTTTCCATAACCGACGGAAGCGCAAATCAATGAGGAGAAGGATACCGAAGCTCCGCTTGTCACACCGAGCAGCTCTTCGTTGGAAGTATTACATGCGACTGCATCTATTGCAGCGCATTAGAGGGACCGCAAAAAGCGGCGGCCGAAAGGCGGCAGCGTTCGTGATCCGAATGCTTCTAACGCGGCATCTATACAACAATATCGCCTCTTGGTATTCACAATTTGCGTTCAAGCTTGCCCCCACACTGCTCCTTTCCGTATACTCCAACCTACTGCCAAGCAATATAGAGACAAATATTCCAAGAGAGTGGCTTCGCAAGAGTTCTACTCATCGCCTACTGGCGGCAGATATCATGCCATCCGACCGCCAGTACTGGGCAGTGGTCGACGATCTCGACAGCGGACACGGCGCCATGTTTGCGATCGTGCTCTCATGGTTGAACAAGTACTTGCCGACGAATTCAAACACGGCGCGCATCACTACTGCAGCGCTCAATGGCCTTGCTTTAACGCGATCTGGTCGCGACACGCCGGTGGATGTGCTCACGTGGGTGATCACCGGGCGGGACGATCCCTGTGTGGCGCATGACGGGTCGGTGGGGGTGTCTCCGGAGGGTTGGCTGCCGGACCGTGTGTCGGTCGGGGCGTTGACCAGGGCGTTCCCTCCGGAGTTGGTCGACCGGGTCGTGGCTGTGACCGACACCCGGGAGCAGCGGCGCCGGTTGTTGCCCGCGCGGCTGGTGGCGTACTTCGTGCTGGCGTTGTGGCTGTTCCGGGGCCCGAACTGCGGCTACGGGCGGGTCATGGTCAAGTTGGTGGACGCGCTGTATCACCGCCGACGCGGGCAGGAGTTGCTCGACGGGGTCCTCGACCCGCACGGCTGGGTCGATGCGGGCGAGGGTCGGCGGTGGCGGCCACCGAACATCTCCTCACTCGCGCGGGCACGGACCCGGCTGGGGGCCGACCCGCTGCACATGCTCTTCGACGAGGTCGCCGGGCCGGTCGGCGCCGACGACGCGGCCGGGGTGTTCTGCTGCGGGCTGCGCGTGGTGTCGATGGACGGCTCCACCACCGATGTGCCCAACTCCGCGGAGAACGACGACTACTTCGGGCGCCCGTCGAACGCGACCCGCGCCGGAGCGTTCCCACAGGTCCGCTGGGTCGTCGCGGCGGAGTCGGGGACCGGGGCGCTGATCGGGGCCAGCCTGGGCCCCTACCGCGTCGGCGAGCAGACCCTGGCCCGGGACCTGCTGGCGACGTTCGACGAGCGGATGCTGGTACTGGCCGACCGCAACTTCCTGTCCCACACCCTGGCCCGCGACGTGCTGGCGACCGGGGCGCACCTGTTGTGGCGGGCGTCGTCGTCGTTCCGGCTGACCCCGACCGAGGTCCTCGCCGACGGCACCTACCTCGCCGTTCTGCGCCCCGCGCGCAAGACCGACGGCGAGCCGATCACGGTGCGGGTGATCGAGTACACCGTGCACAGCGCCACCCCGGACGGCGCCGAGGAGTCTTCGGAGGTGTTCGCGCTGGTCACCGACCTGCTCGACCCCGAGGCCTTCCCGGCGATCGACCTCGCATGCGCCTACCCGATGCGCTGGGAATGCGAGACAGTGATCGGGCACCACAAGACCGACATGGGCCAGGGCATGGCCGTGCTGCGCAGTAAGACCCCGGAGACCGTCGCCCAGGAGATGTGGGCACTGTTCGCCGTCTACCAAGCCATCCGCACCCTCATCGGGGCCGCGGTCGACGCCGTCGGCATCCCACCCGACAAGATCAGCTTCCCGCACGTCCTGGCCGCCGCGACCGACTCCGTCACGGCGGGATTTCCCCCCTCACCAGGCTGACCTGGCCCTCGCGACGTTCCTGCTCAAGGTCCTCGACCCGGGATTCTTCGTCCGCGACCGCCCCGACCGCGCAAGCCCCCGCGCCACGAAGAAGGCTGGCGACTTCCCCGCCCGCAAGGACCGGCCCAGCGTCATCCACGTCACCCGCCGCCTACAGCTCCACTGCCTCCAACCTCGACTGACACCTTAAGACAAGGACATTGGGCGCTGTACAGGTGGTCGACGCAGCAGTCCGCGATGGCTTTGGTAAAGCAATTGCTGCCCTTAACAATCGGGAAACAATGCCGTCTATTGCCTTCAGGGCGCGGATCGCCGGGGTAGCTCTTGGCTCTCCAGAGGACGCCCTAGCAAATTTCATGGAATTCCTGCGCACCTTAAGTGATATTCAGACTGATTCCCTACAGTCTAGGAGTAGAGTTCAGAGCGACAGTTCATCAAATTCTCAATGAATGCGAGCTGTGCGCCCTACGGCCATTTACGGGAGCGGCTCTAGCACAAATTTTGCTAGACAGAAGCCAGTGCTTGTCTGTAAATCGCCGCCTTCGATCGCAGTCCTGTCCAGCAACTGTCCCGACAACTCCTGCTTGTGGAGCAGGATGCGGCACACCGCGGTTGGACGTTGCCGCATCTGTCTATGCAGGCATCGCGGGCTCTGTGGCACCAATGAAGTCCGACACCGAGTAGCAGACTGAGCAGCCAAAATGTTCTCCGTAGTGCTGCTCAGCACGCTGGAACCGCACCCGCGCCGACGTCGTAGGTACGACACTCATATCCTCGGGCGGGGAAGACGAGAACGCAGAATTTCCGCCGCCTTGCGATCGGTGGCGGCGACCCATGCGGCGTAGACGCGCAGCGTCGTTGCCCCGCCTCCTCCGTGGCCGAGACGGCCCGCAACCGTCCGCAAGTCGACCCCCGCGCTCAGGAGTTCCGTTGCTGAATAGTGGCGG
>JACDGR010000382.1 GCA_013821525.1 Actinomycetota bacterium | reverse complement strand
CGCCTACGGCGCCGCGCTCGGAGCGGCTCGGGCAGGCATGGTCGAGACGAGCTTCAAGGAAGAGACCGAGACCGACCTCTTCGGCGAGCAGACCGTCCTCTGCGGCGGCGTCACCCAGCTGATCCAGCTCGGTTTCGAGACGCTCGTCGAGGCGGGGTACCAGCCGGAGGTCGCCTACTACGAGTGCCTGCACGAGCTGAAGCTGATCACCGACCTGATCTGGGAAGGTGGGATCGAGCGGATGCACTACTCGATCTCCGATACGGCCGAGTACGGGTCGCACGCCGTCGGCCCCAAGGTGGTCGACGAGCACGTGCGCGAGAACATGCGCGCCGTCCTCGGCTCGATACAGGACGGCTCGTTCGCGCGCGACTGGGTGGCCGAGATGGATCGTGGACAGCCCGTACTCGACGAGTACCGGAGCAAGCTCGCCGACACGCAGATCGAGCAGGTCGGTGTGCGCTTGCGCGCGTTGAACGTGCGCGAGGAAGCCGCGGAGGTACATGGCGTCGGTTGACGTACCCGTCGCCCTCCTCGGCTACGGGACCGTCGGCGCCGCCGTCAACCGTCTGCTGACGGAGTCGGCGGATGACATCGAGCGTGCGACGGGCCATCGCCTGCGGCTCGTCAAGGCGCTCGTACGCGACATCGACAAGGAGCGCGACTATCCCCCCGCCGGCGATGTGCTGACCACCGACTTTCGCGAGATCGCAGACGATCCGTCGATCGCGGTCGTCGCGGAGGTGATGGGCGGGCTGGAGCCTGCGGGCACACACGTGCTCGAGCTCCTGCGCGGCGGCAAGCATGTCGTCTCGGCGAACAAGCAGCTGATCGCCCGCAGCGGCGCCAAGCTCTTCGAGGCGGCGACCTCGACAGGCGTGCAGCTGCGGTTCGAGGCGAGCGTGTGCGCCGCGATTCCGGTGATCAAGGTGCTGCGGGAATCGCTCGTCGTTACGAACGTGCACCGCGTGCTCGGAATCGTCAACGGGACGACCAACTTCGTGCTGACCGAGATGGAGGGCGGTAAGACCTACGCGCAGGCGCTCGCCGAGGCGCAGGAACGCGGCTACGCAGAGGCGGATCCCACCGACGACGTCTCCGGAGCGGACGCCGCGGCGAAGATGGCGATCCTCGCGACCGTCGCCTTCAAATCGCGGTTCGACCTGGCGGACGTCGACTACACCGGCATCACCGAGATCGACCCTGCCGACGTCAACGCTGCCCGCCAGCTCGACATGGTGATTCGGCTCGTCGGCGTCGCCCAGCACCTCGACGGCCACGTCGACGTCCGGGTGCATCCTGCGCTCGTCGACAAGCAGCATCCGCTGGCGAAGGTCGACGGCGCCTTCAACGCCGTGATGCTGCAAGGTGACGCGATCCGCGAGATCACGCTCGAGGGGCCCGGGGCAGGCGGGATCGAGACGGCATCTGCGGTGATCGCCGACATCACGACGGTGATCGGGACGATGCGAACCGGCTTCCTGCAGAACGACGCGGCCTGGCGCGTGCTTCCGAAGCTGCCTCCGGGCGACAATCGGTCGCCCTTCTACTTCCGGATGTCCGTCGAGGATCGCCCGGGTGCGCTTGCGCAGGTGGCCGACGAGCTCGCGCGCCGCGAGATCTCGATCGCCCGGCTGCTGCAACATCAGAACGGCGACGGGGCGGAGCTGCATGTCGTCACCCACCAGGCCCGCCAGGGCGCGCTCGAGGATGCGCTCGTCGCACTCGGCGAGCTCTCGAGCGTGCACCGCCGTTCGAGGCCGCTGCCCGTCGTCTCCGACCGGGGCGTCTCGGAGCTCGGATGGGCCTGAGCCCCTTCTCGCTCGGTGAGGGGTCGACGCCGCTCGTGCGCGCGACCAGGCTTTCTGCCGAGCTCGGCTGCGAGCTGCATCTGAAGTGCGACGGTCTCAATCCGACCGGCAGCTTCAAGGATCGCGGCATGGTGCTCGCTGTCGAGCGTGCCCATGCCGCGGGTGCCCATGCCGTCGTCTGCGCCTCGACGGGGAACACCGCGGCGTCGGCTGCCGCGTATGCGGCGCGCGCCGGGCTCGAGGCAGTCGTGCTGACGCCCGCCGGTGCGACGGCGGGGCCGAAGCGCGCGCAGGCGCGTGCGGTGGGGGCGCGCGTGATCGAGGTGCGCGGCACCTTCGACGACGCGTTGCGGCTCTGCCGTGAGCTCGGCCAGCGCGAGGGCTTCGTGCTCGTCAACTCCCTCAACCCGGATCGCGTCGAAGGCCAGAAGTCGATCGCAGCGGAGCTGATCGATCAGCTCGGTCGTGTGCCGGACATCGTCGCGCTGCCCTTCGGTGGCGGCGGCAACGTCTCCGCCGTCGCCGCGGGCTTCGCCGATCTGGGGGCTGCGCCCCGGTTGATCGTCGGGGAGGCCGCCGAGCGTCCGACGACCTGGGCCTCGGCGATCAGAATCGGTGAGCCGGCGCATGCGGAGCACGTCGCAACGCTCGTCGGATCGGCCCGCGTCGAGGTGCTGAGCCTCAGCGAGCACGAGCTGGCAGACGCGTGGCAGGCCGTCGCGCGCACGGAGGGCGTCTTTTGCGAGCCTGCGAGTGCAGCCGGGGTCGCCGCACTCAAGCGTGTTGGCTCGCTCGACGGTCTCGTCGCGGTCGCGATCCTCACGGGCCACGGCTTGAAGGACCCGGACGCCGTGGCCGACGGAGCGCAGGAGGTCGTCGAGCCGACGGTCGAGGCGGTCTTGGCGGTGCTCGGTTGAGCATTCGCGTCGTCGCGCCGGCCTCGACGGCGAACCTCGGCTCGGGCTTCGACGCGGCGGCAGCCGCGCTCGACCTCTGGAACGAGCTGTCGATCGAGCCGGGCTCCGGCGTCGAGATCGACGGCGAGGGTTCGGACGAGCTGCCGCGCGACGCCACGCATCTCTCGCTCCGCGCCTTTGCGCTCTTCGCACCGGCGGGCGACTTCCGGTTCGATTTCGTCAACCGCATTCCGCTCGAACGCGGCCTCGGCTCGAGCGCTGCCGCGATCGCGCTCGGCCTCGTCGCCGGCGCCGCCGTCTCCGGCCGTGCCTCGGCGCCTGCCGAGCTGCTCGAGCTAGGGGAGCCGATCGAGGGTCATGCCGACAATCTCTCGGCGGCGCTCTTCGGCGGGGTCTGCATTGCGACCAGCCGTGCAGGCGTGACGCGCGCCACGCGCATCGCAGACGACATGCCGGTCTCGGCGATCCTCGTCGTGCCGACGGAGCGCACGAGCACCGCGCACTCGCGCAACGGGCTGCCGGGCACCGTCAGCCACGACGACGCAGCACACAACGC
>JACDGR010000381.1:1248-3307 GCA_013821525.1 Actinomycetota bacterium | reverse complement strand
ACGAACGATGCGCCGAGCGCCATCACCCGCCTGACCGAGATGGGTGTCGAGCCGTTCGTCGTCGCTTCCGCCGTGGCGGCAGTGATCGCGCAGCGGCTCGCCCGCAAGCTCTGCGAGCACTGCCGTGAGCCGTATCGGCCTACGCTCGACGAGCTCGAAAAGATCGGCCTCGACGCGACGGTCACTCAACTCTGGCGCCCGGGTACATGCGGCCGTTGCAACCGCGGGTACCGTGGACGCGTCGGGATCTTTCAGCTGTTGCCGATGACCGAAACGATCAGGCGACTCGTCGCCCGCGACGCCACCCTGGACGAGCTCGCAGATGCGGCGACCGCGGCGGGGATGCGAACCCTCTGGGCCGACGGGATCGACAAGGTCACCGCAGGGTTGACGACACTCGAGGAGATCCGCCGGATCCTGATCTAGTGAGAGGCCCCTAGTCGGGGTCGGGCAGAGCGCTGACGTAATTCGTATGCAGCACGTGCAGCGCGTCTGCGAGATCGGGCGAGACGAGCGCGTCCTTATGCAGGAACCCACCGGCGCCCGCCGCATCTGCCCGCGCGACGTCCTCGTACTCTCCCGAGCCCGTGTAGATCACGACGTGCTGCCCCGAGTCGCGCTGCTGAATCGCGCGGGTCGCGTCGATCCCGTCGCGGCCCGGCAGGCCGATGTCCATCAGCACGATGTCCGGCGCGTGCTCCTCGACCAGGCGCACCGCCTGGTCGCCGTCCGAGGCGCGCCCGACGACGATGAACCGGCCGTCGCCGTCGAGAATCTCCTCGACCAGCACGGCGAGCTTCTCGTCGTCCTCGGCGATCACGATGCGAAGCGGGATCTCGGTCATAGGCGCCGAAGCCTGCCACACCCGCCCGTACGATGCGCCGGGTGATCATCGACGGCCACAACGATCTCGTCCTACGTACCTGGCGCGGTGAGTCGGCGCTACACCTCGATCTCACCGCGGCGAGCGCCGCCGACTTCGCCGGAGGCTTCTTCGCGCTCTACGTTCCGTCGCCGGCCCACCCCGATCCGACGGAGATCCCCTATGCGGTGCCGTTGCCGCCGCGAATCCCGCATGCAGAAGCGGCGAGGATCGCAGGCGAGCTCCTCGCGACCCTCTGCGCGCTGCCCGTGCACCGGGCTCGCTCGACCGCGGACTTCGCTCCCGGTCGGGTGACAGCGATCGTCCATCTCGAGGGAGCAGAGGCGATCGCCGAGGATCTCTCGAACCTGGAGGACTGGTACGACCAAGGGCTGCGCTCGCTCGGGATCACGTGGTCGCGCCCGAACCAGTTCGCCGAAGGCGTCCCGTTCGCGTTCCCGTCGTCGTCCGACACAGGGGGCGGGCTGACCCGGGCGGGCCGCGACCTCGTGCGCGCATGCAACAGGCTCGGCATCCTCGTCGACCTGTCACACCTCAACTGGGCGGGCTTCTGGGACGTCGCGGGCTTGTCCGTCGCACCGCTTGTCGCCACGCACTCGAACGCGCACGCTCTCTGTGCCGCCTCTCGCAACCTGACCGACGAGCAGCTGCGCGCCGTGCGTGACTCTGGCGGGGTGGTCGGCGTCAACTTCGCAGTCACGTTCCTGCGCGCCGACGGTCTCGAGGATCCCGGCACGCCCTTGACCGAGATCGTGCGACATGTCGACCACTATGTGGCGCAGATGGGGATCGACCACGTCGCCTTCGGGTCGGACTTCGACGGCGCAGTCGTTCCCTCGGCGCTCGGAGGGGTAGCCGGGCTACCGAAGCTCGTCGAGGCGCTCAGCGCCGCCGGATACGACGACGATGGAATCGCGAAGATCACGCATCGCAACTGGCTGCGCGTCCTCGACGCGACCTGGCGCTAGCCGGTCGCCACGTCGGGGCGGCGCGCGAACAGCCCGCGTGCCTTCAGCGTCATCACGACGATGCCGCCCTGGTTGTGCACCTCGTTCGTCGTGAAGATCGTGCCGCGCTTCGGGTTCGTCGCGGACGGCCGCGAATCGGTGATGGTCGCCCGGCCCGTCAGACGGTCTCCCGGCCGGACGGGTGCGAGCCAGCGGATCTCCTCGTCGC
>JACDGR010000381.1:0-1238 GCA_013821525.1 Actinomycetota bacterium | reverse complement strand
GCACCGAGGAGCACGGTGCGCACGAACATCCCCATGAAGAGCGCGGTCGTCTGCCAGCCGCTTGCGATCAGACCGCCGAACGGCCCGTCGGCCGCCGCCTCGGGATCGACATGGAACGGTTGCGGGTCGTAGCGGCGGGCGAACTCGAGCACCTCGGCCTCCGTCACCTCGACCGAGCCGAGCTCGGTCACCTCGCCGACGGTGAAGTCCTCCCAGTACCGCATCGGCACGGAGGGTATCTCGACTACGGTGCCCCGATGCGCACGCGCACACTCGGGCCGATCGAGGTGAGCAGGGTCGGCCTCGGCTGCAACAACTTCGGCGGCCGGATCGACGAGGCAGCCAGCGTCGCGGTGATCGATGCGGCGATCGGTGCGGGCGTCACGTTCTTCGACACCGCGGACGTCTACGGCAACAAGGGCGGCAGCGAGACGATCATCGGTAACGCTCTGCAAGGGAGACGCGACCAGGTGGTGCTCGCGACAAAGTTCGGCGCCGACATGGGGGAGGGGATCGAGCGCCACGGCGCGCGCTCGTACATCCACGCGGCGTTCGAGGCGTCGCTGCGCCGGCTGCAGACCGACCACGTCGAACTTCTTCAGCACCACCAGGAAGATCGAGGAACACCCCTCGAGGAGACGTTTTCGGCGCTCAAGGAGCTGGTCGACCAGGGAGCCGTACGCGCTGTCGGCACCTCGAACTACGAGCCTGACCGGGTGGCGGAGGCAGCGAAGGTCGCCGCCGAGCTCGGTGTGCCGTACGTCTCGGAGCAGAGCGAGTACTCGTGGCTCCACCGTGATCCGGAAGCGGAGCTGCTCGCAGCCTGCGAGCGCGCGGCCGTGGGCTTCATCCCGTACTTCCCGCTGGCGAGCGGTCTGCTGACCGGCAAGGTGCATCGCGACGCACCGCCCGAGGCAGGCACGCGGCTGCACGGTCGTGAGATCGCCGATGCCGACCTCGACAAGGTCGAGCGGCTGCGCGGTTGGGCTGACGCGCACGGCGTGAGCTTGCTCGAGGTTGCGATCGGTGGCTTGCTCGCAGTCTCGCCGGTCGCCTCGGTGATCGCGGGCGCGACGAAGCCGGAGCAGGTCGCGGCGAACGCCGCGGCCGGGGCGTGGGAGCCCTCCTCGGCCGAGCTCGCCGATCTCCGCAGCCTCTGAAGCTGGTCGAGCTTCGCGACCCAGCAACCTGGTAGGAACCTGGTCTCAGGGTTGCGGCCCGCAGTGCCACCCACGAAC
>JACDGR010000380.1 GCA_013821525.1 Actinomycetota bacterium | reverse complement strand
GGCCGCAACACCGGCCGAACGAGCAGCGCGGCGGGCGCGAGCAGCGCGACGGCGCAAACGAGGAGCAGCACGATCAGGAGGCCGGGCGCGAGCCGGAACGCCGGCGCAGGAAGCCCGGTCTGCCGCGCGTAGAGCGGCGAGCGGGCGCGAATCTCCTGCGCCGTGAGGCGCGTTGCGACTCCGATCTCGAGCGGTGCCGAGCGCACTGACAGCTTCGTCCCGTCCTTCGCGACCGCGGTCGCACGGACAGAGGGAAGCGTCAGCTGCCGTGGCGAGCGCTTGCCAGGAACGCACCCTGCCTCGAGGCACGCGACCCGCTCTTTGAGCACCACCTCGTTGCCGGAGCGCCGCAGCTCCGGAGCGCCGAGTGCGCTGAACGGCGTGACCTGCGCTTCGACCTGCACGTCGGACGGGTCGACGAGGTCACCATCGATGTGCACGCGGGCAACGAGCGCGAAGCTGTCGCCGAAGGCCACCGTTCGCGGCGCGGAGCCGGAGACCCGCAGAGGCTGTACGGGCTGCGCGGCGCCGAGCGCCGTCGCGACGAGCGCGGTCAGCGTGACGGCGAGCATGACGAGGATGGCCCTCATGCTGCTCGCCGCAGTCGCGCACGGCGACGCGCCGACCAGCCGCGAAAGACGTCGAGCGCCTCGGCCCGGTCGCTCGTGCCGACGACGAGTGGATCGAAGCCCGCGTTCCTGAAGCCGCGGACGAGCGCCTCGTGCCGAGCGTGGTTCCGGGCGGCGCGGGCGCGCACCTCGCGCCGTCGCAAGCGGACATCTGCCGGCTTGCCCGACACCGGGTCGACGTAGGGCACGAGCACCCCACCGACGTCCGGGAAGGACTGCTCCCAGACGGGGTCCTGCACGATCACCGGCACGACATCCCACTGGAACGCGCGCAAGCGCAGCCAGTCGGCGGGGCGCGGCGGCTCTGCGAGGAAGTCCGAGCAGACGAAGACGAAGCTGCCGGAGGGCAGCGAGCGGCGGTGACGTTGCAGGGTGTGGAGCGCGAGTGCGAGGCTCGTGGGCGAT
Source organism: Actinomycetota bacterium (assembly GCA_013821525.1). GTDB lineage: Bacteria > Actinomycetota > Thermoleophilia > Gaiellales > Gaiellaceae > PALSA-600. The sequence continues at coordinate 2,280 of JACDGR010000380.1, read as the reverse complement.
GCGTCGTAGCCCGCCGCCTCGTGCCGACGTGCGATTTCGGGCCGCCGAGCGGCGCCGCCGGGGGCGAGCCAGAACGGACGATCGCGCCCTGAGACGTCGAGATAGCCGACGTCACCGCGCCCGGCGAGCGTGCTCGTGGCTATGAGGTCGGAGATCGCAGCGAGCGCCGCGGGCTTTCGAAGCCACGGCAGGCCGTCGCCGTACAGGGACATTGACGGCCCGCGGTCGAGCACGATCACCGAGGTCGGCGCCTCCTCCGCGAGGTACTCGCGCACGACGAACTCGTCGCTGCCCCGAGCGGCCGAGAGTCGCGCGGACGCATTCCAGTCGATCGCGGCGATGTGGTCGCCCGGCCGGTAGGGCCGCGAGCCGATCACCTCGTCGCCCTCGCCACGCCGGGCGCTACGGTTCTCGCCGAACGAAGCGCCCGCGAAGCGGCGCCGCGGGACGAGCTGGAACGTCCCTGCCGCCGCGCGGCTCATTCGCCGCGGCGGAAGCGGTCTTCGTCCCAGTCCGGCTGCGGCCGCGGAGCGACCTGTACGACGCCCTCCCACACCCGCTGCGCGAGCGCGTCCCGGTCGAGGTCACCCGACTCGACGACGAACTCGGCGGCGAGCACGAGACGGTGCATGACCACGGGCGCGAAGAGGTTCTCGATGTCTGTGGGCACGACGTAGTCGCGTCCCGAGAGAAGCGCCCAGGCGCGGCACGCCCGCTCGAGCGCGAGGCTCGCGCGCACCGACGCGCCGACATCGAGAATCTCGAGCGACCGCGTCGCGCGGACGAGCTCCACCCCCCAGCGCTTGAGCAGCGGATCGACGTAGACGCCTTCGACCGCGACGCCGAGCTGCTCGATCTCCTCGACCGAGACGACGGGCTCGAGCCGGTCGAGAGGATGGCCGTGGAGCTGGCTCTCCAGGATGTGGAGCTCCTCGTCGAGAGATGGGTAGCCGAGCGACGTGCGCAGGAAGAAGCGGTCGAGCTGCGCCTCGGGGAGCGGGAACGTCCCCTCCTGCTCGATCGAGTTCTCGGTTGCGATCAAGAGGAACGGCTGCGGCAGGGAGCGCGTCACCCCATCGAGGCTGACCTGCTGCTCGGCCATCGCCTCGAGGAGCGCCGACTGCGCCTTCGGAAGCGCACGGTTGATCTCGTCGACGAGCACGACGTTCGCGAAGATCGGACCCGGGTGGAACTGGAATGCACGCGTCTCGGGGTCCCAGACTGAAAGGCCGGTGACGTCGGTCGGCTGCAGATCCGGCGTGCACTGGATCCGCGCGCCGGTCGCGTCCTGGATCGAGCCGGCGAGGGCGCGCGCGAGGATCGTCTTCGCGGTGCCCGGGACATCCTCGAGCAGCACGTGGCCGTGACACGCGAACGCCGCGAGCACGAGCCGGATCTGGTCGGGCTTCCCCTCGACAACTGTCGCGACATTGCGCTCGACGCGAGCGGCGACCTCGTACGCTGAGGTCAACATCGGGGCTGTCATCGCTTCGCTCACGCGCCGATCCTAGTGAGAAGCCGCCGACTGTAAGAAAGAGAGCCCACCGGTGATGCGTGCTCGTGCGCGTCTCACCGGCAGGCTCGGGACTGCGAAAGGGGTGCTAGGTAACCTTCATGACGCCGCCCATGCCGAGCTCGGCATGGCGCGGGACGTCGCAGAGGAAGGTGTACTTGCCGGCCTTCTTGAACGTGTAGGTGAAGGTCGTCGTCTTGCCGGCCGTGATCAGCTTCGAATGGGCCTTGCCCTGGATGTCGAAGTTGTGGATCGCGTTACCCTTGTTGATCACCTTGAAGGTGATCTTGACCCCGTGCTTGTAGGGGCCGGGGGAAAGCTTGAAGTGGTAATCGGTCATCGTGACGGTGACAACCTTGGTCGCCACGTGCGTCGACGCCATGCCGACCGCCGCGAAGAGGCTCCCGGCGACGAGCGCGAGCGCGATGACCGAACCGATGTACTTCTTCATGATCAGACCCTCCTGGGACGATTCGTTACCTGGCGTAAACGTACGAATCCACGGTAGCAACCGCTCCGTAAGCAGCACGTAAGACGTGCACGCGGGGAAGGCCGGTGAAACACCCGGCCTTCCCCGCAGACGCTACCTCGTTACGAGGGAAGCGCGAACACGTACAGGTCGGAGCCGTACTTCACCTTGGCGGTGGCCGACCCTGCTGCGATGCCGTTACCGCCGGCGTAGACGGCGATGTACTGCTTGCCGTCGACCGTGTAGGTCATCGGCGGCGCCGCGACGCTGGCGACGAGCTTCGGCGATGACCACTTCA
>JACDGR010000379.1 GCA_013821525.1 Actinomycetota bacterium | reverse complement strand
CTGATGCACCCGATCATCGACGCCTCACGCGCCTACGTGACGATGGGCGAGATGTGCGACGCGTTCCGCGAGGTCTGGGGAACCTGGCGGGAGACGCCGGTTTTCTGATGCAACGGCCGGAATCGCGAAAGCGGAGCGCGAGACGCATCCGCGTCGAGAAGATCGCCTCGGCGGCGTTGCCGCATGCCACCGGTGAGCGCGCATCGTGAGGGAAGCCGTCATCGTGTCGCCGGTACGCACTGCCGTCGGTAAGCGCAATGGTGCGCTTTCAGGGATCCACTCGGTCGATCTGGGAGCCACCGTCTTGCGTGAGCTCCAACGAAGAACAGCAATCGACCCGTCGCTCATCGACGATGTGATTTGGGGCTGCGTGAGCCAGGTCGCGGAACAGTCGTCCAACATAGCCAGGACGACGGTGCTCGCGGCCGGATGGCCTGAAACAGTCCCCGGGACGACGGTCGACCGACAGTGCGGTTCCTCGCAGCAGGCGCTTCACTTCGCGGCGGCGGGCGTGGTCGCCGGCCATTACGAGATAGCCGTCGCCGGCGGTGTCGAATCGATGTCGCGCGTGCCGATGGGCTCGCCCGCATTGGGCGCAGATCCACTCGGGCCGAGTTACATCGCTCGCTACGGGGAAGGAATTCCCAGCCAAGGCTTCGGTGCCGAGCAGATTGCGCGCGACCACGGCTTCACACGGCGCGATCTCGACGAGTTCGCGGCAGGCTCGCACGCGCGCGCCGCCGCAGCGACCAACGATGGGCGGTTCGTCGACCAGGTCGTCGCGGTCGAGCTCGCCGACGGCACCTCCTGGTCGGCTGATCAAGGAGTGCGACCGGACTCGACCGTCGAGACGCTGTCTGTCCTGCGACCCGCGTTCGGGGAGGAGGGCCTCCTGCACGCTGGCAACAGTTCGCAGATCAGCGACGGCGCCGCGGCGATGCTCGTAACGACCCTCGAGCGGGCGCGCGAACTTGGGCTCGAGGCGATAGCACGAGTGCACACTGCTGTCGTCGTCGGCGGCGACCCGCAGATCATGTTGATGGCGCCGATCCCGGCGACTCGCCTGGCGATCGAGCGTAGCGGGCTGCCGCTGCAGGCGATTGGAGCCTTCGAGGTCAACGAAGCCTTCGCGTCGGTTCCGCTTGCGTGGCTGCGCGCGTTCCCTGTCGATCCCGAACGCCTAAACCCGAATGGCGGTGCGATCGCGCTCGGCCATCCGCTGGGTGCCTCAGGCGCGAGGCTGACGACCACGCTCTTGAACCACATGCAGGCGAAAGGGGTCGAATACGGCCTCCAGACCATGTGTGAAGGTGGTGGGCTCGCAAACGCGACGATCTTCCAGCTGCTTTAGGGGTAGCGGCGGCGGATGCCTATTACCGTTGAGTTCTCGCTAGACGGCGTGGCCAAATTGGGTGATCCAGTCGCGGAAGCGTGCATTGTGGGTGCTTTCTGCTTGGGCCCAGGATTCGAATTCGACGGCGGCGTTGAAGGTCGAGGTAGAGGCGATCGCGACCGAGGTTTTCAGTGCACGGGCAAGCCATGGTTCGAGGTTTGCCGCAGCTTGGGCGAACGAGAGCGCTTCGTCGTAGGGATTGGGGGCTAGCGATGACGCAAGCCCGAGCTTCACCGCCGTCTCGGCGTCGACCGCGGTTCCCTCGACCAGGAGTCGAAGCGCGTTTTGGCTACCGACTGTATCGACGAGAAAAGAGCTGCAGCCTCCGCCTGGGTGCAGGCCGATCTTGCTGAATGTGGCACCGAATCTGGCCTGCGGGCCGGCGATCCGAACGTCACAGCTGAGCGCGAGATTGAGTCCGGCGCCGATCGCGGGGCCGTTCACCGCGGCGACGGTAGGAAACGGTAGCGCCCGAATCTGCAGAAAACAATCGTAGTAGGCGCGGAGTATGTCTCGCATCTCGTCGGTGGGGCGCTCACGACCGAAGACCTCAGGAAGATCTGCGCCGGCGCAGAATGCGCTGCCAGCGCCCGTGACGACGAGCGCGCGGGCTTCGGGGTTAGCGGCGAGTGAGCGAGCGTGGGCGACGAGCTCGGTAGCGAGCTGGTTGCCGATTGCGTTTCGCTTTGGGTCGTCGTCGAGCGTCAACACGTGGGCGTCTCCGACGCGTTCGAGGCGAGACTTCGGGCTCAAGCACCCACCATGCTGTGGCCACCGTCGCAGAGCAGGAATGCGCCTGTGATATGCCGAGAATCGTCTGACGCCAGGAACAGCACTGGTGGTACGACATCTGCTGGTTTAGGCAAACGCTTTAGTGGAGTTCGTTCGAGAACCGCTTCGCGGCGACCTGATTGCCAATCTTCGCGGTTGAGTAGCGCCTGGCTTTCGATGAAGCCCGGGCCGAGCGTGTTGACGCGGACGTGTGGGGCGAGTGCGTGTGCGTAGGACTTGGTGATCCCGATGATTGCGTACTTGGCGGCGGCGTACTGCGGGGCCCGGGGGCTTCCCTCGACGACGACCCGGGAGCCGATGTTGACGATCGCCCCTGATTGCTGATCGTCGAGCATTCGCCGACCGAATTCGTGGGTCATCAGCATCGTGCCTTTGATGTCGACTGAGAGGGTGTGGTCGATGCTCTCGGGTGTCATTTGACGCCACGACATCTGGTCGACGGCCATGTCCCCGACGTTGTTGACGAGAACATCGACGCGCCCATACGCCGAGATCGACTCTGCGGCCATGCGCTGGACGTCGTCCCACTTCCCGATGTCGCCCTGGACGAGTTCGGCGCGCCGTCCAAGGCTGCGGACGCGATCGGCCGTTTGCTGTGCGCCGTCGACGGAGCTTCTGTAGTGGACGAGCACGTCTGCGCCTTCGGCCGCGAACGCCTCGGCGATCGCGGCACCGAACCCGGTGCCGGCGCCAGTGATGAGCGCTACGCGCCCTTTGAATCTTTCGCTCACGCTGCTCCTTTCGACGTCCTAGACGAACGGGAAGACGTGCTCGCCGCCCATCTGATCCGTGATGAGGTTGACGGTCTTAACGAGGTGGTTGTGTAGAACGTCCCCGGCGCGCTCGGCGTCGTGGGCGACGCACGCCTCGAGCATCTCCCTATGCTCGAGCGCGGCTTCTTTCCGGCGCTGGGTGTTGTTTAGTCTCGGAATCGTCAAGCGATATCGCTGACTTGATTCCCAGAGTGGCCGGTCGAGCCTGAGCATCCATTCCGAGCCGCAAGGTCGGTAGAGCGCGAAGTGGAAGGCGGTGTGTGCTGACCAGGTCGCGTTGTCGTCCGCACGCGTGGCAGAGATCGCCGCGAGCGCGGCACGGGCTTCCCGCTCGTCGTTCTCGGAGAACGCGCGTGCAG
>JACDGR010000030.1 GCA_013821525.1 Actinomycetota bacterium | reverse complement strand
CACCATCACCGGCCGCCGACCCTCCGAACTCGACCAGCGCAGGGCTGAACCAGACCCAAGTCACAACGCCCGTAGTCTAGGGCACCTTCACAAGGCTTTTACGGTCATAGCCTCGGCCAGTGTTCGCGAGTGCACCCTGAGCCGTCACAATCGGCGACATGAAGATCAAGGACAGGGACACAGGGGAATTCATTGGACGCGCTGAACTTTGGCTTGAAGGACAAGACGACATCGAGTTGCTGCGCGTTCCGTCTGCCTGCGCTTGCGCGCCACGGACGGGATGGTCCAGTCGTGCTGGATCTGGGATGTTCGAGGCCCTTGCGCCTCACGGGGAGGCTCGTTCTGTCTCGACGTGTTCCTGCGCCGAAAATCGCTATGGCCCGCCGAGGCGGGGTGAAGTCTTGCCGGTCTCTGGAGCCCGACCCCACGGTTTGTCTGCGGAGACCGTGGCGCGCGCACGCCGTTATCGCTTCCGTTTGCGCTAAGGCATAAGAGATAGCGCTGCGATGTCGCTAAATTCCGGAGCCGATGGCCCGCCAGGCGCGAACAAATGAACCAATCGACGTCTCCCTTCCTCGGCTCCTCGACGAACGGGGGGCTCTCTTTTCGGGAGCTGAGCCGAATGATCGGGGTTAATCAGTCTTACCTTTCAAGGATCCGTAACCCTCGGGAGAGCCGGGGTTGGCGGCCACCGTCTAAGAGACTCTTGTTGGCAATCGCCGAGGCGATGCAGCTCCCAGCTGACTACTTCCCCGAAGCTAGGGAGGTAGCGGTTGGAGAAGCGGTCGCCGACGATGGACGGCTACGCGACCGCTTGTATGACTTATTACCTCGCTCTCGTCGGCTGAAGATTTAAAACGGAAGCGAGCGATCTCCTACGAGGGCGTCGAGCGAGAGTCGGTGGCGGTCTGTGCAGCGCGAGGCGTAGGGGCAGAATTGACACTGCGGGCCGGGGAACGCCTCGAACTCTGTCGTTGACGAGATTTCGCGTGCGAGTTTCGCCAGGCGCTCGCGCGCTTCGACGACTTCCTCCGGCTCCGGCGTCCAAGCGATCTCTTCGCCGGTGCGCAGATAGATGAAGCGGATGCGAACAACCGGCTCCTTGAACGTTTCGCTCCCGCCGAGCAGGTAGATCTGTGCTGAGGGTTCATCACGCAGATCTTCCGGCTCAAGGAGCCGCCGACCGGTCTTGTAGTCGATGACGTCGAGCCCGTCGCCGATGCGGCGCCGCTCAGCGCGGTCGACCTTGCCGTAGAACTCCGTACCCTCAATCTTGGTGCTGACCCAATCCTCAAGTCCGAGCGCAAGAGTCGAAGCGTCGAACCCGTCGAAGTATCGGCTGAGCATGTCGATAGCGTCCCGGCCGTAGGCAGCCTCCGCTTCGCGATTTCCAAAGACCTCCGGCTTGGCGTGTTTGCGCCAGACAGTCTTTAGCGCCGCGACGATTGACTGCTGAGAGCGATCTTCGGGAGCGATGCTGTAGAAGAGCCGCAACGCGTCGTGAACGGCGTTCCCCTGTGCAAGCTGCGGGCTTGGCCGCTGCTCGACCGGAAGCCGCTCGACGTCCTGGAAGTAGTAGTGCTTGGGACAGGTGCGGAAGCGGGTGGCTTTCGACGGTGAGATCTTCAGCGGGGAGCCAACGATTTGAGTCACGAGAGTCCTCCTCGTTCGACGATGATCAGTGGGTCATCGATTGGGTTGAAGATAGGTCTCGCTGACGTGTCGCCCGCTCGGTACGGCTCGCGCGGAGCGTGCTTAAGGCTGAAGCGAATAGGCCAGTCGGATTGGGCGGGCACGTGGCAGAAAAGATCTACGGAGCAATCGAAAGGTCTTTGAAGCCGACGAGGTGCTTCAAAGGGACGCTCGCATTGCGCCACAGAGTTATTAGCTGCCGTGCCCTTCTTCGCGTCGCGACGTATGCCTTGACGGCATCTTCGGCTCCGGCCGACGGCAAAGCTCCATGATCCGCTCCCAGGCGTCGACGTGGTATCTCGACGGATCGAGCTTGTCGATCAGGATGTAGCGCTTGCGTGGGTGATCGGGATCCGTCCAGATGGCGTCGAGTTCGAACATGCGTCTCCTGTCGCCTAAATCGCAGGGAAGGCGCCCCGCCATCCAATGCCGCAGCGTCGAACGGGGAAGGATGTCGGCGCCGATGCACCATCTGTATTCCTCGGGTAGGAGCCGCATGCGGAGGAGGGGTCGCTCGTCCTCGTCCTCATAGCGAAGGATCTCGAACTCGGTGTCGGGAAGCTCGGGCGCCTCCGAGATTGAGTCATCAATCGGCACGCGCGCCTCCCGTGCAAGTTCAAGCTCACGCAGCGCCCGTTCATGCGTAGAGGTCGCCTTCATGAGAGCCCGCGTCGTTGTCATGATCTGAAGAAGGAGTTGGATGCCTTCGTGCTCTGTGAGCGCCTTTGGCCGTTGCGCTTGTTGCTCAAGCGCGTTGAGGCTCGCTTCAAGCCCGTCAAGCTCAGTCCGTGCACCGATCACCTTTTGTTCTGCAGAAGCGACGAGTTTTAGATCAGGGCCTTTGCGCGCGCCTTTGTCGCCCCAGACCCACTCCCAGACGCCCTCGACGGTCACTTTCGTCCAGATCTCGCGGTTCTGCTTCGTATCCATGTCGCGGTAGCGATCAGCAATGGTGTGTAGGGCTTGCCCGAGGAGCACGTCGGAGAAGGTTTGGGGCGAGGCCGGAATCCCGCGGGACCCAAGAAGGAACTGATCTGAACGCTCGCGGATCCACTCCATGCCGACGAGTGTCGCGACGCCTGAGGCGAAATGGCGAAGCGTGTGAGGGGAGTAGTTCTTTTGGTCGCAGTGGGGTGACAGGCGCCGGAGCAACATGTCGTGAAAGTTCTGTTGATCGAGTCGCTTGTCGCGCAGCGATTTTCTTCCGGGTCGCCAAAGTGGCTCGCCTGGCTTGGCGTCGATGTAGGTGATGTATTCCTCGATCCACTGCGCAACTTCCGGAGGCAGAGCCTTCTTGTGCTCGTGCTTTTCGCGCTTCGTCTTTGGGATTTGGAGGGCTGGGCCTTTTGTTCCATCGGGGAAGGTGTGGTCGCGGATGTAGTGATCAACATCAAGCCACCAGACCGCCTCCGCGCGTGGCCCGAAGACGACGAGAACCGCGAGCAGCGCCCGGTCACGAAGCTCCTGGAACATGTGCTTGCGGTGCTGCGAATAGCGCTTCTTTCGCGCGATCTCGTTATCGAGCGCTTTAAGCGCTCGCCTCACAGCTATGAGCGGCGGGGCGCTTCGATCCCAACCGGCTTCCTCGGCGTCGAAATCCTCGGGCGTCGGCATCTTCGGAAGCCGCTCCCTCCGCCAGTCGTTGTGGAACACCTCGCGCTCGTCAGTCAGCCAATCGCGTGCCTGGCAGATGCGGCGCATCAGCGTCCAGAGTGGCCCGATGTAGGTGGCGAGGGTGGCCGAGGAGAGCGCCCCTCGACTGCGAGGCAACTCGTTTGGATGGAGGCCCGCGGCCCAGGCGAAGAAGATGTGTTCAGCTTCGTCAGCTACCTCATCAGGCGAGATCGAAATGAGGCGGGCGAGAACCGGCCAGAGCTGCGGCGGGACGAACTCAGCGAGAAGCTCATCCGGAAGCGGTTCCTTCTTCATGCGCGCGAGCTTCCAGCGCGTGTTCAGATCCTTCGGTTCAAGGCCGATCCGGCGCATCACCTGCTTGGCGACCGGCCAGGTGCGCTCGACAAGCAAGCCATCGTCGCCGAGTTCCACATCTAGTTCGCCGAGGGCTGCGAGAACGCGACAGACGTTGTAGGTCACGCTTCTCCAGCCGCTCATCTGCCCGATGAGATGGGTCAGCACAAGACGGACAGCGGCAAGCTCTGCTGCCGACAGTTCGGCCGGGTCTTCCGGATCGTCTTCGGCGTCGTAGGCGAGATAGAGAGCCAACTAGCAGCGCCCCTGTTTGCCTAATGACGGAGCGATCATCACCGCACGAGCGTAGGGAGAATGCGTCAGCTGACCTGTAATCGCGTGGTGGTACCGGGTGGGCGCGAAAATGCTTACCAGGCAAGATCGCTCACTCGACAACACCCGACTACTACGTTGGTGAAATGTAGGTAGTGCAGCGTCGTAGGTGGCGCTCTGAGCGCTCGCTCTAACGCTCGAAGCGAGCGATGGGCCGGATGCTCTGTTGGTCGCGGAGGTCACTCATAGGACCTACTCCGTCCCGGCTCGCGCACGGCCGTTCTTACGGGTGCGAATCGCCTACCCCGAGGCGCCTCGGTAGTCAGGCGCTGGAGATCGGTGGATCCCTAGTTGTCGTCACGTTGGGTCTCAGTCGGAGACGATCTGCTCGACCGTCTCCGTCCAGTCCAACCCACCCGGACCGACGACGCTAGCGCGGATGGCGGCGAGCGCATCTCGGACGAAGGGCCACTGGATTGCGGCAAGCGGGTGACATGCTGCGAGCCCTTCGGGAACCTGGGCACGTTCGTCGGATTGCGCCGAAAGTTCGGCATCTCTGATCAGGTGCTCAAGCTCCGCTGCTGTGCGCGCCGGGTCATCCTCGCACCAAGGGAAGACCCTTAAGCAGTCTGCAAGAAGCGGCGGGCTCGTCACGATCACTTCGATCATGCGCCACGTCGCATCGCTGACATCTTCGAAGTCGACCATGGCGGCGAACCTACTGCAGGCGGGCACTCTTCCCGCCGCTTTTCGCATTTCACGTACGCCTTCGTTAGAAGGGGCGACCGCCGCGCGGCCCGACCGGCGCGTCGCGAAGCGCCGAGAACGGTGGCGGATCGTCCGTGTATTGCGTGTTTGCGGGGAAGATCAGGTCCCCGCGCTGCCAGGCGAGGAACACGCGTTGAGCGGGCGGAGGGAGTGCGAGCAGCACGTCGCTCGCCGCGTAGAGCTTGGAGTCCGGGCGCGGGCTAAAGAATTCGCCGTTCAGCGAGCGGGCTGGTTCGAGCCCGATCTCAGCAAGATGCTTCGTCAGAGAGTTGAGCCGTAGCTGGAAGAGGAAACACATGTGCCCGATCCCGATGTAGGGATGCTCGAAACTCCGCGGATCGACGATTGTGCTCACCGAACGGTGGTAGCTGATCGCGCAATGGCACACCGTGTTTTTCGCATCTCGTCTCACTGCTGCTCGCGCCGGTGAAAGGAGACCTCTCAGCCGTACCGGCTCGGAGCGAAGCGAGGGGCGAGCGGGCATCCAGGGCGCAGCTGGTCGCCTGGCCGCTAATGATCTGGACCCCGACTGCGACGAGCAACAATCCTCGGCGGCCAGGTAGCGACTCGGATGCCTTGGCGTGGCACGATCTAGCGATGCCAACCTATCTACACACAATGATCCGGATTACGGATCCCGCGGAAAGCCGTGCCTTCTACGAGGCCCTCGGCATGGAGTTTCGCCGCGAATTACCGATCGTCCGCGAGGGGCACCACGAGGCAACTAACTACTTCATGGCCTTTCCCGGTGAAGAGTCCGAGCTAGAACTGACCTACAACACCGACGCGCGTACTTACGAGATGGGTGACGCTTACGGCCACATTGCGATAGGCGTCGAAGATCTCGACGGCACACTGGGCCGACTGGCTGAGCGAGGGATCGAGCCGGAGCGCGAGCCCTATCGAGTCCGTGAGGGTGGCTCGCGTCTGTGTTTTGTCAGAGATCCGGATTCCTATCGCGTTGAGATCATCGAGCGCACCTAGCAGGGAACTAATAACTTCTCCATCCTCGGCAGAACCTGACGGAGCCGTGATCGACCTCAACTGCGAAAGAGCCGCTTCGGGCGGCTCTTTCGCGTTTTACACACGGTTTACGTTCGCAGGCACGGAACGCATTGGTACGCGATTCTCCCGGCTAGGTTCATTTGGTGAAAGCACCAAACCTCACCGATGCAGCCTTTGATGCCGTGATGATGGTTTGGTGCGACATCCTCTCTGAAGAGACCGGCGACTACTGGCTACCCGACGATTCCAGTAGCCCAAGCGATGCTCTTGATCCGCTTTTCAGGCGGGGGAGCGCCACGGCCACGCTTGCCGCCAGCGTCGGTGATAACGACCCGATCGATGGCGGCTCTGAGGATGCGGTTGCGCTCCTCGCGGCCTAGCTCCGGCCATCGCTCCACTAAATCACCCTTCTCGATCTCCGCTCCAACCTGCGCCCGGTCACGTTCGATTTTCAAGGCCTCTTCAGCTGCCGAGAAGCGAGCGAGCCGTTCGGCCTTTTGCTTTTCCACAAGCTTCTGTGGAATGCCGATGAAGTCTTGAGCGAGCCAGCTTGCAAGCCCGGCCTCTTCCTCGGCAAGCTTGGCCTCAGCCTTCACGAGAAGAGCGGTGTTCGTCACACGCATGGCACGCGGCTTCTTCGAATATGCAGAGAGGCGATCCAAGAAGAGTTCTTCAACGACGGGATCAATGCGTCGGGCCTGAATAGCGACAGGTTGAGAGCATTTGCCGTCAGCGTGATCGCGGGCGCAGTGGTAGTTGGCCATGCGCTCGCCGGTCGCACGATCTGTGCTGCCAAGCAGCACGAGCCGGTGGCCGCAGAATTCGCAGGTGAGGATGCCGCGCAGAAGCGTTTGGTCAGTCAGGGTGCCATTGCGCTCAGCCGTCTCGCCGTTCGGCTGCGCGCGCTCGAACACCGTTGCGCTCACGAGCGGCTTATGAGCCTTCGGATTGACGAGATCAAAGACCGGCTCCTTGCCGCGCTTTCCCTTGCCAACGTAATGAGCCTCACCGAGATAGGCGCGGTTAGTCACGATGGCCTGAAGCGCCGACCGGCTGAAGCCCTCGTTGCCGCGCCCGGTCTTAACGCCTTGTTCCCATAGCCAGGCTGAAATGGCTGCCCATGACTCGGGCGGTGACTTGGCCCGGCGCTTGAAGATCTCCTTGACGGAGGGCGCTGCCTCGGGATCAGGGTAAAGCCGCCGATCCTCGCCCTTGAGGTAGCCAAACGGCACAGCGGCAGAGATGTGAATGCCCTTTTCGACCGCCTGGCCTACAGACACCTTCCACTGCTCAGTGATCTGCTCAAGCTCAAGCTGCGCGAGCGCCGCGAACACGTAGAACTGAAAGCGGCCAGTCCCGGTGCCTAGGTCAATCTTCTCGCTCACCGAGATCAGCCGCGCGTTCTTCTTGTCCAGGCGATCCGCGATGTCAATGGCATCCCGGATGTTCCGGGCGATCCGGTTGAGCCGCAGTGAGATCACGCCACCGGCCGTGCCGCGATCCACCATGGTCATCGCCTGCTCGAATCCAGACCGGCCTTCGAGCGAGCCACCCGACACGTTCTCTTCAATGATGGGAGCATGCAGCTCTACGTTTTCGTACTCCGCATAACGGTCAATCGCCTTTTGCTGCTCCTTGGGCGAGATGTAGCCATCGGTCTTATCTCGGCCGCCAACGCGCGAGACACGGATGTAGGGAACGACCGGCAGGCCGCTGTATCCATGTTCTTCCATGGCCACAGTCTAATCAACTTGTGAAGCGCCGTGAAGCAGACGGCTACCGGATCGAGATCATCGGCCGCAGCGGGGGATAGCCGCACGCCGTCCGAAGGCGTTTCGAGACGAAGGGACCGAGGGAGTCGCATGACAGGCCAATAACGGTCAGCGGTCAGACAGTCCCCCTGCGGAGGCGCTTTCAGGCAATCAGCAGGCGAAGGCCGAGCTCTGCCGCCTCGAGATCGAGGAGCTCGTGGTTGCGCTCGGCCCATTTGCCAGATGCGAGATCGTCACGGAGGCTGCGCACTGCTCTCTGCTCGACATCTGGCCCGACGCGGGTCCACATCGAGATCCCGCGACGGACGTTCTCGTCCAGGTACGCCTCGGGTCGGCGCCAGTAGGCCTCGAAGAACCCGTCAACGCAATCCCACGGAATGAGCACGGGCTCCATCCGGGCACCGATCACGCGAGCAAATTCGGAGGCGAGGCCGACGGGGGAGGCAGCGAGCTCCGGAAGGTAGTCACGAGTCAACCAGAACCGGCGGCGCCAGTTCTGCTCAGTGGTGTCGCACGTGAAGACGACTACCCGGCGAGCGACGCGCTGCATCTCGAGTAGGCCGGCGATCGGATCCTGCCAGTGATGAACGGTGGCAAACGCCATCGCCGCGTCGAAAGACTGATCCTCGAACGGGAGGCTCTCCGCGAATGCCGCCACGCAACGCGCCGCCTCCGCCGGGCGCTGAGCACGCATCACCGCCGATGGCTCGACCGCCGTGACCTCACGGTCTGGGGGTTCATACGAGCCAGTTCCGGCCCCGACGTTCAGCACCGTTCGCGCAGCGCCGAGTGCAGCCCATACCTGCGCGGCGATCCGCGGCTCGGTGCGCCGCGTCACGGCGTAGGTCGTTCCGATGGTGTCGTACAACGGATCGTTGGACATGGCGGTGCTCCTGACTCTCGCAGCAGCAGCCTCCAGCGCAAGCCTTGCGTCGACGGACGGCACCATCCACTCGCCGAGCGGCGTGCCTCGTGTTCGTCCGTGGCTCTACACGTGCTGCGTCACGTTGATCACTGCCCCGTTCGGATCGCGCACGAAGAAACGCCGAAGTCCCCACTCCTCGTCGGTGAGTGGATAGACGATCTCCGCTCCAGCGGTCTGTGCGCGGCCGTAGACATCATCGACGTCGTCGACCTCGATCGAGACGTCGGGGTGAATGTGCGCTTTGACGTCCAGCTTCATGACGCTTAGCTGCACCTCCCGCTGATCCGTCCCGAAGAAGAGAATCCAGTCGGGGCCGTCACCTTCTCGAAGCCCGATGACGTCGTTGTAGAACGATCGGCTCTCCTCGAAGCGCTCGGACAGGATATTTGGCTTGATCCGCTTGACCCCCACGCGAGCGCGACGCTAACAGACGGCTACGGCGTCATCCGTGCCGTGGTGCTCGTACTAGTCTTGCTCTGTGTCAACGCTTCGATGCAGCTGTCTCTGCGGCGCGGTCGAGTTCGAGATTCCCGCGAGCTTCGAGGGTGCGGGGGTTCTGTCATTGCACGACGTGCAAGAAGATCTCAGGCGGAGTGGGCACTGCGAGCGCGTTCGTCGATCCGGCCTCGATCCAGTTCTTGCGCGGCCTTGAGCTTCTGCGGACGTATCAACCGAGCGAGGGAACGGCCAAAACGTTCTGCGGTGCTTGTGGGTCGAACGTCTTCGGTGGAGGTTGGCCCGACTCGGGTCGCGCGGGCGTTCGCCTCTCGGCAATCGATTCGCCCTTCGAGGGCCGGCCGCAGGGCCACGGCTTCACCCGCTCTCTCGCACCGTGGGAGACGCTCCCAGAGGACGGGCTCCCCCGGACGAGCTAGGGCCTGGCCTCTTGACCGGAACACGCGAGTAGGAGGTTGGGGTGACACTTGTGCACGCATCGATCACGATCTCGCTCGACGGCTACGTCGTGGGGCCTGACGACGGCCCGGGGAAGGGGCTCGGCGAGGGCGGAGAGCGTCTTCACTACTGGGTCTTCGGCGGGCCGTGGAGCTATGACTCGCCGCCGGAGGGCGAGGCGACCGGTGCGGATGCTGCCTGGCTGAGCTCTGCGCTGGAACGGCTGGGTGCGGTCGTGGCCGGCCGCTGGACGTACGAGGCGGCCGGGCACTGGGGCAACGGGGACCCGTGGGGCGTGCCGGTCTTCATCGTCACGCATCGCTTGGACGATCAGCCGGAAGGCGGCGTTTTCACGTTCGTCGACGGTGTGGAGCAAGCCGTCGCTCGGGCTCGTGAGGAAGCCGGCGACAAGGACGTCAGCGTGATGGGCGGCGCCGACGTGATCCGCCAGGCGCTCGTGTCCGGCATCGTCGACAAGCTTTCGATCGTCGTCGTGCCGATCACCCTCGGTGGAGGCAAGCGGCTGTTCGATGGCTTCACGGAGCAGCTCGAGCTCGAGCACGAAGGTGTGCGCCAATCGCCGTTCGCGACGTTCATCGACTACCGCATCAAGAAGTGAGTTGCGTCGGCTGCGTGGGGCAGCTCTGGCGTTACCCAGTCAAGTCGCTCGTGGGGGAGAGAGTCGCCGCGGTCGAGATCGATGCCCGCGGAGTCGTCGGTGACCGGCTCTGGTCGGTGCGCGATGAGGACGGGAAGTTCGGCAGCGGGAAGTCGACTCGCCGCTTTCGCAGGATGGACGGGCTGCTCGAGCTGAGCGCAACCTACGCCGGCGACGTTCCGGTCATCTCGTTCCCTGACGGTCGCAGCTTCCGAGCAGACGACGAGGGCTTCGACGCCGCGTTGTCTGCGCACGTCGGACGCACAGTCTCGCTCGGGAAGGAGACGACCATCTCGCACTTCGACGAAGGGCCGCTCCACGTGCTGACGGAGGGATCGCAGGCTCAGATCGGGCGCGCGCTCGGGCGCGACGTCGACCCTCGGCGCCTGCGCCCGAACATCGTCGTCGCGACGGAGAGCGGCCCCGGGCTGCCCGAGGACCGGTGGATCGGCTCGCACGTCGCGGTCGGTGACCGCGTCGTGCTCGCGATCAGGGTTGGCATGACGCGGTGTGTGATGGTCGACCTGCCGCAGATAGGTCTCGGGCGCGAGGGCGGCATCCTGAAGGGGATCGCAGAGTTCAACGACTCGCGCCTCGGAGTCGTCGCCGACGTGATCCGCGGCGGAGTCGTTCGGGAAGGCGACCCGATCCGCGTCATGGCCCAGGCGCGCGAGGCGGGCTAGAGTCGACGCATGCTGCTCTACGAGAGCCCGGTCTCCGGCAACTGTTACAAGGTTCGATTGCTGCTCGCGCACCTCGGGCTCCCGTACGAGCGACGCACGCTCGATGTCGTCGACCGCTCCGATCGTCCGGAGGTGCTCGGCGGCCTGAATCCCGCACTGCGCGTTCCCACCCTCGTCCTCGACGACGGCCGCTCGCTCGGTGAATCCGGCGCGATCCTCTGGTACTTCGGCGAGGGAAGCCGCTTCGTGCCCACCGATCGATTCGAGCGTGCACAGATGCTGCAGTGGATGTTCTTCGAACAGTACGACCACGAGCCTGCAATCGCGGTCGTGCGCTTCTGGCTCGCGTACTCGGGCAACCCGGAAGCGTTCGAGGACCGACGGACCGAGCGAACCGCGGCGGGCTATCGCGTGCTCGCCGCGATGAACTCGCACTTGGTCGGACGATCATGGTTCGTAGGCGACGCGATGAGCCTCGCCGACATCGTGCTCTACGCCTACACGCACGTCGCGGACGAAGGAGGCTTCGACCTCACGCTCTACGACGCAATCAATGCCTGGCTTGCCCGCGTCGCCGCGGAGCCGGCGCACGTGACGATCGACGCCTGACCGCTGAACGCCGCTAGGTGATCAGGATCGTCGCGCCGACGATCGATCCCGAGTGCAAGCGCACGAGGCTGCCTTTCGGCAGCGTCCCGCTCCAACGAAGGAATCGTCCCGCCCCCGGTCGTACCGTGGCGACTGCGCGCCAGAGCGTGCCGACCCGGCGTTCGAGCACGGCCGTCGCACCCGTCTCTGGTGCACGCAGCTGGCCCCAGAGCGTCGTCGTCGAGCCCTTGCGCGCCGTCTCCGCGATCGGCAGCTGGAAGGCAGCGTATGCGGGCTTGAGCGCCCCGGCAAGCGTCATGAAACCGCTCTGGAACCGCGCGAGATCTGGCTCGTCGCGAAGCAGGAAGTGGATCAGCAGATCGACGCGCGGCGTGTGGTAGGCGGCATAGTCCCCCTCGCCGACGTAGCGCGCCTGGAGTGCGAGGGAAACACCGAGCAGGCGATCCGGTGGATTCGACTGGTAGCCGTACTCCGTCAGCCAGATGCGCGCACGAGGGAAATTCTTCGCGACCAGCGACACGAGCCGGTCGATCGTCGACATCGTGATCGTGGTGCAGTTCGTGCAGGTCCCGTGGAGCGGCGTCTCGCGCTTCGGATCGAGCGGGTAGGGATTGTGCGCGTACGCGTCGAGCTTCGCGTGCGCGGCATGCATGCCGATGAGCCACGCAACCGGCGAGACTCCCCCCGAAGACCCGCGCGGCGCGGTTCCGCCGCCCGCTACCTGGGCGCCGGAGATCGCGTGATGGATCGCGGCGTACGCCGGATTGAGCAGCCGAGTCGTATACACGGCCGCCGTGGTCGGTCGCAGCCAGCGCAACTGGTTCGGCTCGTTCCAGATCAGCCAACGCTTCACCCACGGGTAGTGACTCGCCGCGGCGGTTGCGAACGCGGCGAAGGTGGTCGGTGAGGTCGGCGCGTGGTTGGACGGCTGACCACCGTTCGCCCAGCCGGGTGTTCCGTTCAGCTGCAACACGACCGTGATTCCGTGCGCGCGCAGACCCGCAAGCACGGGATCAGCCGCACTCCAGTCGTAGGCGCTGTCGGCGGGGTCGAGCGGCGAGACCGGCTTCGTCGCCGCAACCTGGTTCCAGTTCAGTGTGAACCGGACGACCTTGACACCGAGTGCGTCGAGCCGGGCCAGGCGCGCGTCGAGCGTGCCCGGCCCGCTCTGGAGCCAGGCGTCGTCGGTGAGGCCGTACTTGACGGTCGAAGCCGCCGCTGCTCGCCCGGGCAGGCCGGCGACGAGCGCGAGCACGCACGCAGCGAGCAACGCGAGGCGTGAAAGACGTCTCATCCGTACAGATTGGACGGCGCTGCAGGTTGGCAAACCTGAGGCCGGGCGATTTCACACATTCGTGACAGAGCCGTATCCCATGCGTTTGATGTTGGTCGATACGTTCGCTGCATGACAAGAACAGCAACTCCTTGGGGCTACGCGACGATGGTCGAGCGCCTCTCAGTGCCCCAGCGAGCAGGCGACAAGCGCTTCTCCTCGGTCGTCGAGCTACTCGAGGACGACCGAGGTGAACCACTCGTGCGCTTCGCATACTCGACCGGAGGAGCAGTCCGGCGCGGCCCGGTCACCTTGCGCGCACGTGACCTCGAGCGGCTGAAGGCCGCGCTCGGCAAGACGCCCGCGCTAGCAGAGGCCCTCGGGTTGGACAACAGCGGTAGCGGTGCTGGAGGTGTCGCCTAGACGGAGGCAGCAAGCGACAATCGAGCGGCATCGACGAGCGATCCAAGGATCAGCGCGCCGTCGACCGAGCCGAGCAGCGGATCGACTGCGTGTTCTGGGTGCGGCATCAGCCCGAACACGTTGCCCGCCGCGTTGAGCACGCCGGCCACATCGCCGACGGATCCATTCGGGTTCGCGCCGGAGGCGTACCGCAGCCCGGTCTGGCCGGCTGCTTCGAGCTCGGCGAGGAGGTCATCGTCGGCAAACCAGCAGCCGTCGCCGTGCTTGACCGGAATCGTCAGCGTCTGCCCTTCAGTGCATCGCGAGGTGAACGGGCTCGCGGCGTCGACCGCCTCGAGGGCGACGTCGCGGCAGACAAAGGAGAGCGACGCGTTCGGGCGGAGAGCGCCCGGGAGCAGCCCGGCCTCGGTCAGCACCTGGAAGCCGTTGCAGATCCCGAGCACGAGCCCGCCGCCGTCGGCGAAAGCAGAGACTGCACGCATCACCGGCGAGAATCGGGCGATCGCACCGCAGCGCAGGTAGTCGCCGTAGGAGAACCCGCCGGGCAGCACGACCGCGGCCGTCTCCGCCGGCAGATCCTCGTCTGTGTGCCAGACCCGGGGCGCGTCGGCGCCGAGGGACTCGAGCGCGAGCTGCGCGTCGCGGTCGTCGTTCGAGCCCGGGAAGACGACAACCGGAATCAGCGGCCGCACGGCGTGCCCTGTCGCGTCCTGCTCGGCATTGCCGTCGATCACGCGGCCTCGGTGACGACGTGGTCCCCGAGCTGCACGACGTAGGTCTCGATCAGTGGGTTCGTCAACAGCTGCTCGCACATCGAGCTGAGTTGAGTGAGCGCCTCGTCCCGGTCTTCGGTCGCCAGCTCGACGTCGACGAGCCGGCCGACCCGCGCCTCGCCCACGTCGAAGCCGAGGTGGCGCAGCGAGCTCTCGACCGCTTGCCCCTGCGGGTCGAGGATGCCGTGCTTCGGCCGCACGAGGACCGTCGCCCTCATCCGAGGACGACCGTCGGGTCTGCGAGGTAGGCGTCGAAGTCGATGCCTGTCAGCTGCTCGAACGCCTCGACGTACCGTGCGCGCGTCCCGGTGACGACGTCGTCGGGTAGCTCCGGCCCGGGCTCCGTCTTTCCCCAGCCGAGCGTCTCGCAATAGTCGCGGACGAACTGCTTGTCGAAAGACGGCGGCGTCCCGCCCGGCGCGTAATCCTCCGCCGGCCAAAACCGTGACGAATCGGGTGTGAAGGCCTCGTCACCGAGAACGAGCGTCCCCTCCTCGTCGATGCCGAACTCGAGCTTCGTGTCCGCCAGGATGATCCCGCGCTCGCGCGCGTATCCCGAGACGAACGCGTAGAGGGCGAGCGCGATCCGCTCGACCTCGTCGAAGCGCTCCTCACCGACGAGCTCGGCGGCTGCCGCGCGGTCGATGTTCTCGTCATGGCCGGTCTCGGCCTTCGTCGCGGGCGTGAAGATCGGCTGCGGCAGCTGCTCGGACTCCTGCAGGCCCGCAGGCAACTCGTGCCCACACACCGACCCCGTCGCGAGGTAGTCCTTCCAGCCCGAGCCCGACAGGTAACCCCGCACGACGCACTCGATCGGCAGCATCTGCAACCGGCGGCATTCGGTCGAGCGCCCGTCCTCTCGGAGGGCCAGCAGATGATTCGGAACGAGCTCCTGCGTGCGCGCGAACCAGAAGCCGGACAGGCCGGTCAGCACCCGTCCCTTGTCCGGAATCTCGGTGGGGAGGATGACGTCGAACGTCGAGATCCTGTCGCTCGCCACGAGCAGCAGACGCTCGTCGTCGAGTGCGTAGAGCTCGCGAACCTTGCCGCTCCCGACGTGCTGTGCGGTCTCAGACATGAATGTGTTCCTCCTTGGAAGCCAGAGTACGAAGACGGTCGAAGGTGGTGTCGAGCTGGGAGATCGTCGCCTCGAGGTCGAAGACGCTTGTGAGCGCCGCCTCGTCGAGGAGTGAGGTGATCTCGGTATCGGAACGGACGAGATCGCGGAAGTCTCGCTCCTCGTCCCACGCTTGCATTGCGTTTCGTTGCACGAGGCGATAGGCGTCCGCCCGGTCGAGACCAGACTCGATCAGCGCCAACAAGAGCCGATGCGAGAAGAACAGCCCGTGCGAGTCCCACAGGTTCCGCGCCATTCGCTCCGGATAGACGACGAGGCCCTCGATGATCCAGCTGAACTTGTCGAGCATGTAGTCGAGCGCGAGGAACGCGTCCGGCACGATCACCCGCTCCGCCGAGGAGTGCGAGATGTCGCGCTCGTGCCAGAGAGGCATGTTCTCGAAGCCGACGACGGCCGCAGCGCGCACGATCCGCGCCAGGCCGGAGATGCGCTCGGCGATCTTCGGGTTGCGCTTGTGCGGCATCGCCGATGAGCCCTTCATCCCGGTGCCGAACGGCTCTTCGACCTCGCGCACCTCGGTCCGCGCGAGATGACGGATCTCCGTGGCGAACCGGTCGAGCGACGAGGCAGTGATCGCGAGCGCACAGAGCAGTTCGGCATGCCGGTCGCGTGCGATCACCTGCGTCGAGACCGGATCCGGCTCGAGCCCGAGGCGTTCGCACGCGATGCGCTCGACCTCTGGATCGATCGCCGCATAGGTACCGACCGTCCCCGACAGTTGGCCAACACGGCAGGTCTCGAGCGCTTGCTCGATTCGCCGGCGGTCGCGGTCGAGCTCGAACGCCCACCCGGCGAGCTTCCAGCCGAACGTCGTCGGCTCGGCGTGGATCCCGTGGGAACGCCCGATGCAGACGGTTCGCCGGTGCTCGCTTGCCAGACCGGCAACGTCCGCGATTGCGCGGTCGAGGCCGGCGAGCAGCAATGCGCCTGCGGCTCGGATCTGTAGGGCGAGCGCCGTGTCGACGACATCCGACGACGTCAGGCCGTAGTGCACCCACCGCCCCTCCGGGCCGAGCTGCTCGCCGACGGCGTCGACGAACGCCGCGAGGTCGTGATCGGTCGTCAGCTCGATCTCCGAGACACGCGCTGCCGTCGGCGGCACC
>JACDGR010000378.1 GCA_013821525.1 Actinomycetota bacterium | reverse complement strand
TCTCCGTCGAGGCCTTCGACTCCCTGCTCGAGGCGAGAACCGTAATTGAAGATTGGAGACAGATCTACAACCACAAGCGGCCACACAGCAGCCTCGGCTGGAAGCCCCCGGCCATCTACGCCGCTAGCCTGAACAGACAACCCGAAAGGAAAACAGCCCGACTCTCATAACGGCTGGACCGACAAACGGGGGCCGCTCACAGTCCCCAGGGCTTCGGTGCCCGCAATCACGGCAGCAATGGCGACCGCTCGCACGCTGTCGCCTGCCGACCTACAGGAAAAACCTCTCGGCCAATTCTGAAATGGGATCCACCACGGTATCCGTCTCGAACTCTTGCAGCCGCCAGTATCAAACAGTCGAGTGACATAGCTCGACTACGGGAAGGCGGGCGGAAGATCCGCGACGGTCACCCAGCCCGGAGGAGCTGCAACCACGCGTCGAATCGAATTCGCGACAATCGAGGCTGATCCCAGCTGCGGGTTGATCCCGGGCGTGACCGAAAACCGCAGCGTTTCTTGCGCGCGGATAGTGATCGAATCTCGTGGCTCTTCGCCAAGAAGCGGCAGTGACACATGGCCGGTAAAGAGCGCCTCGAACCATGGGAGCCCGTCTTTGATTGCTACATAGCGTTGTCGGAATCCCGCCGTCTCGCCCATATGGACTGTAAGGAACCGGGCCGCCAGGAGATGCTTCGCAAAGATCGGCTCCACGCTACTGTCAATCCGTTCGATCTCGACGCCGAGGGCGCCCGCTACAACGCGCATCGACTGCGGAAAGCCAATGTGTCCGGTGACTGTCCCGTCCCGGCGGCCACGGGTGAAAGAGTCCGCTAAATGGGCGACTCCGATTCGCCGAAGCACAGCCTCGCCAAAGCCGGATAGGTCTACGACCCGTTCAACCAGGAGAGACTTGACCTCGGGTACGACGCCGCAGGCCGTGAGGACGAGAGCATCGAAAGCGAAGCCAGGGTTCAGCCCGGCGCCGAGAATGGAAACCCCACGTTCCCGCGCGCGGGCGTCGAGGCGATCAGCAACATCAGCATCGTTCGCCCACGGATACGCCGCTTCCTCGGCCGTGGTGATCACATTCGAACCAGCCTCGATCGCTTCCCTGATGTCCTCGGCAACCGCGCTGAGAAACGAGGTCGTCGCGATCACCACGACGTCAGCCCGCCTCGCTAGAGCCTCGCCGCGTTCCTTCCGTCCGAACGGACCTAGCACTTCGATCCCTCTCCGACGGCGGAGGATCGCAGCGGCGCCCGTCGCTACCTGGCCCTCACCGTAGAAGCTCACACGCAACGGAACCTCTGGGTGGCGTACGTGGTGAGCTACAGCGGTGCCACGCGCCTGACGCCTCACTAGGAAGCCCGCCGTCGGCTGGGCCAGACCGTATGGAGTGCCCGGCGCCTCGCTCGTAAGTTGTCGCGGGTTGCTGTCGGGGTTGGCCCGGCGGTAGAGCCGCTATTACGGGAGGCGCCGGTTATGGGCGAAGGTAGCTGGGTCGGATTGGATGTGCATGCCCGGTCGGTGGTCGCGGGCGTGATCGATGCGACGAGCGGTGAGGTGTGGTCGTTGCGGCTGCCGCCGGGTACCGCGGAGACGGTGGCGTGGTTGCAGACGTTGCCGGCACCGGTTCGGGTTGTGTACGAGGCGGGGCCGACGGGGTACCGGCTTGCGCGGGCGTGTGCCGAGGCTGGGATCAGTTGTGTGTTGCGGCGCCGTCGCGGATCCGGGCGGCGGCCGACCGGGTCAAGACCGACAGGCGGGATGCCGAGCGGCTGGCGCGGCTGCTGCGGCTCGGTGAGATCACTCCGGTGCGGATCCCGTCGTTGGAAGAGGAGGCTGCGCGTGATCTGGTGCGTGCGCGCGAAGACGCCCGCGGCGATCTGATGCGGTCCCGTCACCGGCTCTCGAAGCTGCTGTTGCGTCATGGGCTCGTGTACGACGCGACCGCGTGGACGCGGACACATGACGCATGGCTTCGCCGGCAGCGGTTTGACGGTGGGCCACTCGCGATCGTCTTCGATGAGTGCTACGGCCGCATGCTCGACGCCAAGAGCAGACGCGACGCGCTCGACACGGCGATCGCCGAGCCCGCGGTCACGCCACCGTATGTCGATGTCGTCAGCCGACTTGTTTGTCTCCGTGGCGTCTCGGCGCTGACGGCGTTTGCGTTGACGGTCGAGCTTGGCGACTGGCATCGCTTTCGTCCCGGGTCGCTGGGGCCGTTCCTCGGTCTCACTCCGAGTGAGCACTCAAGCGGGGAGCGGCGCCGCCAAGGCGCGATCACAAAGACCGGTAACAGCCATGTGCGTCGGCTGCTGATCGAGGCCGCCTGGCACCAACGCAGCCCTTCGCGCAGGAGCGTCACGCTCGAATGCAGACGCGACGGCAAGCCTCTCGCCGTGCAAGCCCAAGCCGAAGCGAGCGCGCGCCGGCTACATAGGCGCTGGCAGGCGCTCGAGGCTCGAGGCAAGCCGCGCACGATCATCGTCGTCGCCGTCGCGCGCGAGCTCGCCGGACACTGCTGGGCACTGGCGACAATGGAATAGCGCGACTCTCAACGGCTCGGCGAGGAGAGCGCACCGGCGCTAACGACGCGAGGAGCGACCCGAGAGAACACTCGGAGCAGCCCTAACGGGCCACGCTCGACGCGAGACAAACGGCACCGCTCCTCATTTCGCATACCCGGTCATGCGGCACCAACCCGCGCATATGAGTCGCGACACAGACGTCGACGACAGCCGGTGCGCTCCCCCCGCCGAAACCACAACCCCACAAAACAGCGGGGCCGCACACCCCTGCACAGTTGACAGCCGGCTCTCCATATGAGCGTCCCGGAAGACGCCTGAACGGGCGAGGCACACTGGCGAGGTGAGCGAGGAGCTCCTTCTAAGCGGCGGCGCATTAACTGTCGGCGTCGTACGCGTCGGCGCCACCGTACGTAGGCCGTCCAGCTCCGCGACCTCAGTGGTGTGCGATGTCCTTCTTCATCTGGAGCGAGCCGGATTCGGTTCCGCCCCGCGCTGGCTGGGGATAGACGAACAGGGCCGCGAGATTCTGTCCTGGATCGAGGGTGACACGTTCACTGAGCGGGGCCGGATGCATCCCTACATCGGCGATCCACCGGATCGAGTCACTTTCTCGGATGAGCAGATCGCCGCCTCGATGCGGCTTCTACGTCATTACCACGACGCCTTCGACGACGCTCATCCGGGCGATGCGGCAGACGATGTTGCGTACGCGCTTCGCACGTTCGTGAGCTACGGCTTCGCGCCGTTCGAGCGAGGCGATTTTGTCCGACGCACCGATGGCGCGCTGGCCGCCTATGGCGAGAACTTCGACGTCCCCGCGATCC
>JACDGR010000029.1 GCA_013821525.1 Actinomycetota bacterium | reverse complement strand
TCGGGTCGATGTACGCGCCGCCGCTGCCGACGAACTCGGCGAGGTACTCGGCGCGGAACGCCTCAGGGTCGCGGGCGTGCTCACGGCTCAGGAACGCCGGGTCGAGCGTCGGGTTCACTTCCGCCGAGGTAGCCGTTACCGCGTGTGCGTCGTCCAGGTCGCCCGCCGCGACCTTCGCGAACAGGTCGGCGAACAGACCGCCAGTACCCCACGGCGTCGAGGCGACGATCACGCGCGCCCGGTCGCCGAACTGCGCGGTTGACGGCACGAGCGCACGGTAGACCTGCTCGGCGGCGGCGTTCCCTTCCGTGTCCACCATGTGCGCCGCCTCGTCAAGGAGCAGCGAGCTAATCGGCCAGCCGCGCGCGCCGCGCGACGTGGCGGGAAACGCGGCGAGCGCGCTGCCGTTGCGAAAGAGAATCTCATCGTCCGTGACGGACTCCACGAGCCGAGCGAGTAGCGGCGAGCGCTCGACAACCGACCGGGCCGCAGCGACGAACAAGCGCGCTTGCCGCAGGTTCGTCGCGACGCAGACGGCGTAGCGGCGTTCTCCGGGCCGCACAAGCCCGTCGAGGTCGGGACGCAGCAAACAGTCCCACAGAGCGGCCAGCGCCGAGAGGGTCGTCTTGCCGCTTCGTCGGCCAACGGCCCACACGTGCAGCCTCGGGCCGTTCTCGACCGCGCGCAGAAGTTCGCGCTGCTTCGGCCAGAGCGGGAAGTTCAGGAGGCGCGCGTCGTCGCACGCCTGCAGAAGCCCTTTAGGAGGCGCGTGGAGCGTCACGCTTCGCCTCCAAGTAGCGATTCAGGTCGATCACCGGGTCGTTCTGACGTGCCCGTACATGCTCCTCCAACCGGGCGAGGCTGAGGCGGGCGCTATTCGCGAGGGAGATGTAGAACTTCGTCGCGCCCTGCGGCTCGCCGTTCGCCTTGAGCAAGCCGACAGAGTCGAGGTGCTCGTCGAGCAGGTCGAGCTTCGCGACGAGCCGCACATAGAGATCCAAGTAGCCGCGACCGACCGCGTCGAGATCGCTGGAACGTAGTCCGATCTGGCGCAGAACACGGCGTCTGTGGTTGCGAGCTAACGGTCGAATCTTGCGCTCGCTAGTAGCGCCGTGCGAGACGGCGCTGACGTTGCCGACCGGCGCACCCATCGCGGACTTAACCGAGGCGCGCGGTGTTGCCGTCGCCGAAGCGCGAGATACCGGCTGCGCGCGCGCCAGGGCCAGGGAAGCTCGCGCGGTCGGCGTCTGCGATCCGCTGAGCATCCTCACGACGGGTGTCCGGCTCGTTGAGGTAGCGCTTTGCACCGGGCGGCACACGAGGGTTGAAGCCCGCCGCACGCTGCTCACGAATCCGCTGCGCCTCCTCGCGAAAATACTTTGCCGTCCGCAGCGCCTCGTTTTTCTCAGACGGAAGCAGGAACCGTTCGGCCGCCTCGTCGCGCTCGTCGCGCACACGGTCGAGCGCCACCTCTCGTTCGGCCTGCGCGCGCTCGACCTCCGCCATCTCGACGGCAAGCTCGTGCATCCGCTGCCGCCCCGCCGCTAGGGCGCCCTCGATGGCGTCGATCCGTGGAGCGAACGTCTCCGCTGAGACCGACCTGCAAAGGTCACGGCGGAAGCTGACGGCGTCGCGCAGCCGGTCACGCTCGTTGATCGCGAAGCGAAGCTGCTCGTCCTGCTCGGCGCGGGCGGCGTGCCAGCCCGTCGCGTCCAACTCGGGATCGACCGCACCGAGGTCTGCTTCCCGCGCCCGCACCGCGCGCTCAGCTTCCGCGAGCGCCGCCTTGTCGGCAACGAGCAGCGCCTCCTCGCGTCCCAGGTCGCGCGGCTTGACCGTCGCGCCGGGTTCGTCACGACGGCCCCGCTTGAACGTCAGCGCCACGACGCCACCACCGAAAGGCGAGCGGCGCGGCGCGCGCCCAGGGCGACCAGGGTCGCGCCGCTCCGACTGCCGCTCGCACTCATGCGCGCACCGTCCGCACGCGGGCCGGGACGCCCGTCGCAAGCGCGTAGGCGAAATACTCACGATCCTCGGCGACCGGCTCGGGCCGCTCATGTTGCGGGACGCCCGTGGATGCCGCGTAGTCGCCGTACAAGCGATCCTCAGCGCCGCGTGGCGGCATCGCGACCAACGTGTCGCAAGCGAACTGCGGGTCGCGCTCGCCGAGCGCGAGGTAGCCGTTGGCATCGTGTGGAGCGATGCGACCCTGAGCGACTGCGACGGCGACGGTCGCGGCGACGCGCTCCTGCTCGCCGAGGTCGGTCGGCGTCCGCACCGCGATCCGAAGGTCGGCGGGCGGGTCGGCGAGCACCGCGAGCGCCTCCTCGCGGCTCAGCGGACGAAGATCGCCAGCGGCCCCGCTGTCAGCGAGCGCGAACTCGCGCGTTTCCAGAATCTCCATTTAGCTCACTCCTCTTTCGAGTCGGAACGCAGCGCGCAACCGCAGCACGTCGCTCTGCCGGAATCGGCGATTGCCCGTCGGGGTGAACCGGACGGCTTCCAAGATCCCATCTCGCGCGAGCCGCGTCATCGTGGCCGTGGACACGCTCAGGAGCCGTGCGGCCTCTGCGGGCGTCAGTAGAGGCTCGTTCAGAGCCTCCGCGAGTACGTCCACTTCTTGCGCCAATGACTCCACGTTCGAAGTATCACAGTGGCCCTCTGAAAGTTGAACGCGCCAACATGCTCATTCGTCAGAGGTCGCGAAGCCACGCGTATCCCTTTGTGCCGACGTGGTTGCGGTAGAGCTGTCCCCGCTTGAACTGCTCGACGGTCATCCGCGAGCACGCGCACCATTCGCGCAAGTCTCGGACGTTGTCGATCAAGCCGTTACGTCCCCACAAGTCCCACCCGCCCGCGTGCTTGATCCAATCGCCGCCGTCGCCCGCGTCGATGTTCAGAACCTTCGACTCGTCACTCATCGCTCGTGCCTCCTCTCGCTGCGCGCCCAATCTCGCATGACTCTCGCACGAGCGCCCGGCGCGCCCGACGCCGCGAGACCGGGGAACGTCGCAAACCGTTTGGCGATGCGGTGTTGCGGTGATGCGCCCGGCTGGAATCGAACCAGCGACCTTTCGCTCCGGAGGCGAACGCTCTATCCCCTGAGCTACGGGCGCCGGAGGGGCAAGTGTATCGGCGTCCGGAAACGACGAGTCGTGGTCGCCTTTAAGCTGCCGGCGTGCAGTTGACCGCCCGCGCAGCGACGGTGCTCCTCGCCGAGACGTTCACGATCTCGCGGGGCTCTGAGGATGAAGCGCGCGTCGTCCAGGTGGAGCTCGAGCACGCAGGCGTCTCCGGTCACGGTGAGGCCGCTCCGATCGAGCGCTACAGCGAGTCGGCCGAGTCGGCGCTCGCGTGGCTCGAGCAGGTCGACCCCGGAGCTGATCCCTTCGCCCTCGACGCCATCTTCGCCGCGCTCCCTCCGGGCGAGCATGCGGCGCGCGCCGCCCTCGATCACGCCCTGCACGACCTGCAGGGGAAGCTGACCGGACGGCCCGTGTACCAGCTCCTTGGCTTGCGCAGGCTCGGGCCGCCGACCTCGTGGACGATCTGGCTCGGCGACCCCGACGACATGGCGCGCCGCACGGAGAAGATCGCAGACCGCGGCTTTCGACGGCTGAAGCTCAAGCTGGGCGGCCGCGACGGACTGGACGTCGAACGCGTCGACGCCGTACGCTCCGTGACGGATCTGCCTCTCCAGTGCGATGTCAACGAGGCGTGGACGCTCGCCGAAGCGCTCGAGGTTCTGCCGCAGATGCCCCTCGAGTACTGCGAGCAGCCACTGCCTGCCGGCGACCCGGACGGGCCGGAGCTGAAGCGTCGCGCGCCGCTCCCGATCTACGTCGACGAGGACTGTCACACGCTCGCAGATGTCGCGGCCTGCGCCGAGCGAGCGCACGGGATCAACATCAAGCTCGCAAAGTCGGGCGGCATCCGTGAAGCGGTGCGCATGGTGCACGCGGCGCGCGCGCTCGACCTGGGGGTGATGCTCGGCTGCATGGTCGAATCGGGTCTGGGGATCGCCCCCGGGGCACACATCGCGAGCCTGATGGATCACGTCGATCTCGACGGCAATCTCCTGCTCACCGAGGACCCGTGGCCCGGCGTCGCGTTCAGCGACGGCGTGCAGGTCCCCGCGGACGCGCCCGGATTCGGCGTGGAGCCGAGAATGACGGCGGAGCGAGATGCCGGCCGCCCGTAAACTCCTGATCCTCGCGGAGGGCTTCTCCGGCGACCCGCACTTCGGTAAGACGGCACGCGGGGTGATCCGCTATCGCCCCGACGACGTCGTCGCACTGCTCGACTCGCAACGGGTCGGAGAGACCCAGGACGGCTTCCCGATCGTCGGCACGGTGGCCGACGCACTGCCGCTGGAGCCGACGACGGCGCTCGTTGGTGTAGCGACCCAGGGTGGGCGCTTTCCACAGGCGTGGCGCGAGCTGCTGAAAGACTCGATCGTCGCCGGCCTCGACCTCGAGAGCGGCCTCCACGAATTCGTCAGCGACGACCCCGAGCTCGTCGAGCTCGCCGCAGCACACGGCGTCGAGCTCCGCGACCTGCGGAAGCCGCCGCCGGGGCTCGACGTGCCGACGGGGACGAACCTGACGCAGGCGGCGACATCGATCTTGACGGTCGGCTCCGACTGCGCGATCGGGAAGATGACCGTCTCGCTCGAGCTCGACCGTGAGGCACGACGCCGCGGGCTTCGGAGCGAGTTCGTGCCGACGGGTCAGACGGGCATCGCCATCGCCGGCTGGGGCATCTCGGTGGACGCAGTGATCGCCGACTTCATCGCCGGCGCGGCCGAGCAGCTCGTCGTCGACGGAGCCGCGCGTGGGGGCGAGGTGCTCTTCGTCGAAGGCCAGGGCTCGTTGCTCCATCCCGCGTACTCGGGTGTGACGCTCGGCCTGATTCACGGCTCAGCCCCGCACGGCTACGTGCTCTGCCACCTGGCCGGCGAGCGGTACGTCGACGGGGACGACCGCTTTCCGATCCCGCCGCTCCACGAGGTGGTCTCGCTCCACGAGCAGATCAGCCTTCTGCCGCGACGGGCCAAGGTGCATGCTGTGGCGCTCAACACGCGTCAGCTCGACGAGGCGGCAGCACGGCAGGCGATCGCCGAGGCGGAGGCTGATACCGGTCTGCCCACCGACGATCCGGTGCGGTTTGGCGCCGAGAAACTCTTCGACGCACTCGGACCGCTGATCGCAGGGATCAACTGAAGCGGGCGCTTCCGGCACTCGCCGTCCTGATGACGGTCATCGGCCTGGGCGCGGCGCGCGCCTCGGCGGACAACATCACCTGGGGCGTCAACGACGACGCGGGCAAGTACGAGCAGGGCGTCGGCCCGTTCTGGATCACGCTCCAGAGCGTCGGCATGACCTCGAACACCCTCACGTTGCGCTGGGACGAGACCTCGGCCACCGGTTTCGACAGCGGCGAGGCGGACTTCCTGGCTCCGGCGCTTGCGGCAGCGAAGGCTGCCGGCGTCAGCGTCACCTTCGACGTCTATCCGCGGCACTCGGCCGCCCTGGCCGACCCGGCGAACGCGGCCCGATTCGCAGCGTGGGTACAAGGCGTCGCGCAGCTGTACCCCGACGTCAAGGAATTCGTCGTCATGAACGAGTGCACACAAGCCTTTTCGTCAACCCGCAATACCTCGCCGGCGCGAACGTCTCCGCCGCCGAGTGCGGCGCGTTCCTCGCCGCGAGCTACGACGCGCTGAAGGCGGTCGACCCGAGCATCTTCGTGTGGGGGCTCGGCCTGTCGCCGCGCGGGAACCCGGTCCCGACCGACGGCAGTAGCCCGCGTGCGACGAACCCCGTCGACTGGCTGAGGTTCCTCGGCCAGTGGTATCGCCAGAGCGGCCGAACGACACCCCTGATGGACGGCATCGACGTCCATCCATACCCGATCCCGCAGAGCGTTCCGTTCGAGACCGGGTATCCCGACTCGACGTCGTTCAGCGTCACGAACCTCGCGCGGGTCTACCAGGCCTTCTATACCGCGTTCGCGGGCACCTGGCAGCGGACAGTCGGGCCGGGGCACCTGCCCGTCAGCCTGAACGAGGTCGGCATCCAGACGATCCCGGGCCCAGCAGTCGCGGCCGGCTACACGGGTACCGAGAACGCCGCGGGCGTCGCGAGCACCGGCACGGAGGCCTACCAGGCGGGCTGGTACACGCGACTTCTCGCTCTGCGACGCCGACATCACGAAGGTGAACATCTTCAAGCTCGTCGACGAGTCCGGCCTCGAGGGCTGGCAGAGCGGGCTCTTCTACCAGGGCTACGTGGCGAAGCTTGCGGCGACCGCCTTCAAGGCGGAGCTCGCCAAGACGGCCGGTACCTGCCCATCGGGTGCGGCTGCGTACTTCGTACCCGGCGTCGTGAGCGCACCGAAGGCAGTCGCCGTTCCGAAGAAGGCTGGCAACTCCCTAAAGCTCACCGCCGCGCAGAAAGCGGCGAAGGCCAAGGCCCTGCGGGCGAGAGCGAGGGCGAAGGCGGCGGCCGCGGCGAGGAGCGCCCAGGCCCGGCACCAGCCCAGATCGGTGAGACCTTGACATACGAACATCTGTTCGGTAATGTTACGAACAGATGTTCGCACGCATACTTCTCATTGCAGGGATCGCCGTTCTCGTCTGGAGTGCGGTCGCGCACTCGTCCCAGGCGCACGGTGCGAAGCAGGCGGTGACGGTGCGCCCGTACGACACGCTCTGGTCGATCGCACAGCGTTCAATAACGCAGGGCCGCTATGGCGGCGACGTGCGCGATGCGATCTGGCGGATCGAGCAGGCGAACCACCTGGCGAGCGCCGACGTGCGTGTGGGTCAGACGCTCGTCCTTCCCTAGCCGATCCTGAGCCGATTCGGCGGCAGCCGCGCCGTTTGGCGACAATCGGCTCCGCATGGACCTCGATCTCGTCTTCCTCGGCACCTCCGGGAGCGCGCCGACGGCGCACCGCGCCCCGACCGCGCTCCTCGTCCGTCGAGGCGGCGACCGGCTGCTCTTCGACTGCGCCGAAGGCACCCAACGGCAGCTGATGCGCTCGACGGTCGGGCTGCCAGACCTCGCCGAGATCTTCATCTCGCACTTTCATGCCGACCACTATCTGGGGCTGCCCGGGATGCTGAAGACGTTCCAGCTTCGCCAGCGCGAGGTGCCGCTGACGATTTACGGGCCGCCCGGGCTGAACGATCTCTTCAACGGGCTGCGGCGGGTCTTCGGGAAGGTCAGCTACCCGGTCGAGCTCGTCGAGGTCCGACCCGGCGAGGCGCTCGATCGCAACGACTACAAGATCCTCGTCTTTCCTGTGCATCACGGGGTCGCGGCGGTCGGCTACGTGCTTGCCGAAGACACCCGCCCGGGGCGCTTCGACAACGACGCCGCCGACGCGCTCGGCATCCCGGTCGGCCCGGAGCGGGGGGCCCTCCAGCGGGGCGAGTCAGTGACGCTCGCCGATGGGCGCACCCTGACCCCTGACGCGGTACTCGGCGCAGCTCGCCCAGGCCGGCGCATCGTCATTCCAGGTGACACTGCGCCGGTCGAGACGGTGCGCGTGCTCGCCGAAGGCGCGGACGTGCTCGTTCACGAAGCCACGTTTGCCGACGAGGAGCAGGACCGCGCGGCCGACACCCTGCACTCGACTGCGCGCCAGGCGGCCCAGGTCGCACTCGACGCCGGTGTGCGTCTACTTGCCCTGACACATCTCTCACCGCGCTACTTCGGGCCGGAGCTCTCGCGCGAGGCGCGCGAGCTCTTCCCGGCGACGGTCGTCCCCAAGGACTTCGACGTGATCGAGGTGCCGTTCGCCGAACGAGGCGAGCCGACGCTCGTGCGCCGCGGAGCGCGCCCCGAACGCACGCCGGCCGCGGAGCAAGCCCCGGCCCCCTGAACGCGGTCGCGAACCGCCCACGAACCAGGTTCAGACCTGGTTCGTGGGTCACACGGCGCTGAAACCCTGGAACCAGGTTCAGACCGGTTCGGCGGTCACGCCGCGCCGAAGGCCTGGAACCAGGTTCAGACCAGGTTCGAGGGTTACGCCGGCGTCAGAGTTGCCAGGTGCCGCCGCGCAGGACGGGCACTTCACGGCCGTCGCGCGTGATTCCCGTGACCGCGACCTCGTCGCTACCGATCATGAAGTCGAGGTGGATCTTGCTCGCGTTGATCCGCGGCACGTCCTCCTCGCCGACCCCGATCGCGTAGGCGTTCCCGAACGCCAGGTGGCTCGCCGCGTTCTCGTCGAGGAGCGTGTTGAAGAACACCGTGCCCGTCTTGCCGATTCGCCCCTCGCGGTCGACGAGCGCGAGCTCCCCGAGCCTCGAGGCTCCCTCATCCTTCGCGCAGCGCGCCCGCAGCGCATCGGCACCCTCGTCGGCGTCGATCTCGACGACGCGCCCGCCCTGGAAGCGCAGCTTCAGGTTCCGGACGACCGTGCCTCCGACGTCGAGCGGCTTGGTCGAGGCGACCACACCGTCGGCTCGCTGCGGATCCGGGGTCGTGAAGATCTCCTCCGTCGGCAGGTTCGGGTTGTGGACGATCCCGTCGACCGTCGTCGTCCCCGGCGCCTCGCCCGCAAACCGTGACGTGGGCAGCAGCCCGACCGTCAGATTGGTGCCCGGGCCGTCGAAGCGGATCGCGTCGAGCTGCGCGGCGTCCAACCGCCGTGCTGCCTCGTGCAGCTCGCCGACGCGCTCTTGCCACGCTCCGGCTGCATCCGCGGCGTCGAGCCGCAAGACGTAGACGAGCTCCTCCTCGAGCTTCGCGAGGGCCGCCGCCGCATCGAGCCCCGGGTGCACGACAGCAGCCCACTCCGATGTCGCCCACGGGACGACACACCAGTTCGTCGTCTTCGCATTGATCACGTCGTATTGCTCCTGGAGCCCCGGCAACTGGTCGCGCCCGGCGCGAGCAGGGTCGATGTGATCCATCAGCCCCGGCGGTGTGTTCGGCGAGATCGAGATCCGGGAGCCATGCAGTTCGCTCAAGCGCAGCAGCCGGGTCCCGTACCAGGGCGGGACGTACTCGAGGGAGTCCTCGGGTGCGCGCTCGGCCCGGATGCGCTTCACCTCGGCGTCGAAGTACCAGGGGTCGACGAAGAGTGCGCCGTGGGCGTAGCACTCGACCGCAACCGCCCGAACGAGAGGAGCGGCGCTCGGAGCGGCGATCATCAGAACGGTCTGGCCGCGCTGGATATTGGCGCCGACCTCGACGATCAGCTTCGCGTACCGGCCGAGTAGCTCCTCATCCACGGGCGCGGAGACTACTCCGTCCGACGAGTTCGCCTATGCTGTTAGTCGCACCGCCTGCCCGACCTTTGCTCGCAACCACCCCTTTAAGCCGGTCCCGTGAGGCCGGAAAGGAGTCAGATGTCTCACCGTGCCCATGAGAGCGCCGTCGTCGCGCCGCAGCCGAAAGTGCTGCTCGACGACGAAGCGATTCGCCGCACGCTCTCGCGTATCGCGCACGAGATCATCGAGCGGAACGTCGACCTCCGAACCGTCGCGCTCGTCGGCATCCACACGCGTGGTGTGCCGATTGCCCAGCGCCTGCGCCGGCTGATCGAGGAGCGCTGTGGCGAGGAGATCGCGCTCGGCCAGCTCGACATCACCTTCTATCGTGACGACGTGCACGTCCGCGCCGGGCATGCACCGCGGCGCGCGCAGCCGCTCGTCCGCGACACCAAGCTCGACTTCGAGCTCGAAGGCCGCACCGTGATTCTCGTCGACGACGTCCTCTACACGGGCCGCACGATCCGCGCAGCGATCGACGCGCTCTTCGAGTACGGCCGGCCCGAGCGCGTTCAGCTGGCCGTGATCGCCGACCGCGGGCATCGCGAGTTGCCGATCAGGCCCGACTACGTCGGCAAGAACCTGCCGACCACGCGCGGCGAGCGTGTTCAGGTCGAGTTGCTCGAGGTCGACGAGATCGACCGTGTTCTCCTCGTCCCGGACACGGAGGAGCGCGACGTTGACTGACCTGCGCGTCGTCGGCGGCGATCTGCTGCCGCCCGAGTCCGACCGCCGTCATCTCCTCTCGATCGCCGACCTGACAGGCGACGACGTCGAGCGCCTCCTCTCGACCGCCCACTCCTTTGCGCTCTCGCAGGAGCGCGACACCAAGAAGCTGCCGACCCTCCGCGGCCGGTTGATCCTGAACGTCTTCTACGAGTCCTCGACGCGCACGAGCTCGTCGTTCGAGCTTGCAGCAAAGCGTCTGTCGGCCGACACGATGACGCTGAAGTCGACCGGCTCCTCCGTCGACAAGGGCGAATCGCTGAAGGACACCGCGCTGACGCTCTCGGCCTACGACCCCGACGTGATCGTGTTGCGTCACCCACAGGCCGGAGCGGCGCAGTTCGTCTCACAGGTGACCGAGGCGCGCGTCGTCAACGCAGGCGACGGCAAGCACCAGCACCCGACCCAGGCACTCCTCGACCTCTTCACGATCAAGGAAGCCTTCGGGCGCCTCGACGGCCTGCACGTCGCGATCGTCGGTGACGTCGTGCACTCGCGCGTTGCTCGGTCACTCGTGCAAGCGCTGCGGCTCGTCGGTGCAGAGGCGATCCTCGTCGGGCCGCCGGCACTCCTGCCGACCGGGCTTGCTCCGGCAACGCACGACATCTCGGCGATCGCTGACGCCGACGTCGTCTACGTCCTGCGCATGCAGAAGGAGCGCATGTTGCCGGGGGCCAATTTTGTCCCGTCTCTGCGCGAGTACACCGAGCGCTGGGGGATCACGCCGGCGCGGGTACGCGAAGGCCAGCGCGTGATGCATCCGGGCCCGATGAATCGCGGGGTCGAGATCGACGCGCGGGTTGCCGACTCCGACGCATCGCTCGTCGTCGAGCAGGTTCGCGCTGGACTCGTCGTGCGGATGGCGGTGCTTTACGACCTGCTGACGAGCGGGCCGGTCGCAGTCGAGACGACGATGGAGGTCGCATGATCCTCGCGGGCCCGACCGGAGCCGACAGCCTGGTGATTCGCGCCGCGCGGGTGCTCGATCCGGGCGAAGGCCTCGACGCAACCCTCGACGTGCGGATCGACGAAGGCGTGATCACGCGGATCGGCAACGACCTCGACGCAGGCGACCTGCGGATGGTCGATGCGGGTGGCATGTTGCTCGCGCCTGCGTTCATCGATCCGCACGTGCACCTGCGCACGCCGGGGCGTGAGGTGGACGAGACGATCGAGAGTGGAACCGCGGCAGCCGCGGCGGGCGGTTACTGCGCGATCCTCGCCGTGCCGAACACCGAGCCCGTCGTCGATGATCCGAATCTCCTGCGCGGCTTGCGCGCCCGCGCGGTCGAAGAGGCACGTGTGCCGGTCGGATTCTTGGCCGCGCTGACGAAGGATCAAGACGGCGAGGAGCTGACCGAGATGGGCGCGCTCGCGGACGCGGGAGCAGCCGGATTCACCGACGACGGTCGACCCGTGGCGAGCGCAGGGGTGATGCGTCGCGCGCTGCAGTACAACGCGATCACCGGCTTGACGATCGCGGTGCATTGCGAGGAGCAGTCTCTGACTCGGGGCGGTCATGCCCATGCCGGCGCGGTCGCGACGGAGCTCGGGATCGGCGGCTGGCCGTCGCTCGGCGAGAGCCTGATGGTCGCCCGCGACATCGACCTGGCGGGCGACACGGGCCAGGCTGTTCACCTGATGCATCTCTCGGCGCGCGAGTCCGTCGAGCATCTCCGGCGTGCGCACGTCGCAGGCGTCCGCGCATCGGCGGAGGCCACGCCGCACCACCTGTGCCTCACCGACGAAGCGATTCGCACCCTCGACACGGATTTCAAGATGAACCCGCCGCTGCGCACCGAGAGCGACCGCACCGCACTGATCGACGCGGTGCGCGATGGGACGATCGCCGCTATCGCGACCGACCATGCGCCGCACTCGCCGGAGGCGAAGAACGCGCCGTTCGAGTCTGCACCGTTCGGCGTGATCGGGCTCGAGACGGCGTTCTCATCCCTCTACACGGAGCTCGTCGAGTCTGGGCTCCTGTCGCTCGAGACGCTGCTCGTTCGCATGTCCGCCGGGCCGGCGGCGATCTTCGGACTCGAGCGGCCCCGCATCGCGGTCGGGGAACGAGCCAACGTGACGCTGATCGACACGGCCGGCTCCTGGCGGGTCAAGCCCGAGACGCTGCGGTCACGGTCGCTGAACTCCTGGCTGCTCGGCCGGCGCCTGCGCGGACGCATCTGCCTGACGGTAGCGGCAGGTGCGGTGGCTCACGACGGAATTGCACAGTCGAGCCTGGTGTCGGCATGAGCGCGATGCTCGTACTCGAAGACGGAGCGACCTTCAGCGGGACGTCGGTCGGCGCCGCAGGATTTGCATTCGGCGAGGCGGTGTTCACGACATCGATGAGCGGCTACCAGGAAGTGGCCACTGATCCGAGCTTCGAGGGGCAACTCGTCTGCTTCACGGCGCCGATGGTCGGCAACTACGGCGTCGCGACCGAACGCTCGGAGTCGCGCCGCCCACATGCCCGGGCAGTCCTGATGCGCGAGGCGCGCGGCCCGCAGTGGACGGACTGGTTGCACGAGCACGGCGTGGTCGGGCTGACGGGTGTCGACACACGGTCGCTCGTCTTGCACCTGCGCGACCAGGGCTCGATGCGCGCGGCAGTCGTGACGGGTGACGAGGACTCGCCTGACGAGGTTCTCGCGGCGGTGCGCGAGCAGCCCGCGATGGCGGGTGCGGCGCTCGTCGCGGGCGTCTCGACGAAGGAGCAATACACATTCGCCGCCGACGGCGCCGTGCGGGTCGCGGTCGTCGACTACGGCTGCAAGCGCTCGATCCTGCGCCGGCTCGCCGCGAACGGTGCAGCGGTCGACGTGTTCCCGCACGACGTCGACGCGGACACCGTGGCAACGTACGACGGCGTCCTGCTCTCTCCAGGACCCGGCGATCCCGCGCCGTTGACGGCCGAGGCGACGGTCGTGCAGGAGCTGCTCGGCCGGACGCCGGTTCTCGGCGTCTGCCTCGGGCACCAGCTCCTGGCGGTTGCCACCGGCCACGGGACGTTCAAGCTGCCGTTCGGCCACCGTGGTGCGAATCATCCCGTGCTCGACCGGCGCACGAACAAGGTGCTCGTCACCTCGCAGAACCACGGCTTCGCGGTTGCTGCCGACGACCACCGGTCGGTCACGCACAGCTCGCTCTACGACGACACCGTCGAGGGTCTCGACTACCCGGATCTGCGGGCGCGGTCTGCGCAGTTCCACCCGGAAGCCTCACCCGGGCCGCACGACGCAGCATCGATCATCGGGGACTGGGTCGAGGGGCTGAAGGCCGTTGCCTAGGCGCACAGACATCCACTCGATCTGTCTGATCGGATCCGGCCCGATCGTGATCGGTCAGGCCGCCGAGTTCGACTACGCGGGCTGCCAGGCACTGAAGGTGCTGCGCGAGGACGGCTACCGCACGATCGTCGTCAACTCGAATCCGGCCACGATCATGACCGACCCGGGCTTCGCCGATCGCACGTACCTCGAGCCACTCGATCTGGAAGGCGTCTCGAGCGTCCTGCGCCGCGAGCGGCCCGATGCGCTGCTGCCGACGATGGGCGGCGGCACCGCCCTCAACCTGGCGCGCGAGCTCGACGGCTCCGGGATCCTCGACGAGCTCGGGATCGAGCTGATCGGAGCGAACATCGACGCGATCAACCGCGCCGAGGACCGCGAGCTCTTCAAGCACACGGTCGAAGGCTGCGGCTTGAAGGTTCCCACGTCGCGGATTGTCACCTCGGTCGACGATCTCGTCGGTGTCTCGCTCCCGGCAGTCGTCCGCCCGGCATTCACGCTCGGCGGTCACGGCGGCGGGTTCGCCGACACGCCCGAGCAGCTCCGCAACCAGGTGGAGCGAGGCCTCTCCGAGTCGCCGATCTCGCAAGTGCTCGTCGAAGAGTCGGTGCGCGGGTGGGACGAGTTCGAGCTCGAGGTCGTGCGCGACACCTCCGACAACGTGGTGATCGTCTGCTCGATCGAGAACCTCGACCCGATGGGTGTGCACACGGGGGACTCGGTGACTGTGGCGCCGCAGATGACGCTGCCCGACGAGGCCTACCAGGAGCTGCGCAACGCAGCGATCGCAGTGATCCGCGCGGTCGGCGTCGACACCGGCGGCTCGAATATCCAGTTCGCGCGAGACCGCTAGACGGGAGAGATCCGCGTGATCGAGATGAACCCTCGCGTCTCCCGCTCGTCAGCGCTCGCTTCGAAGGCGACCGGCTATCCGATCGCCAAGGTCGCCGCCAAGCTCGCGGTCGGCTACACGCTCGACGAGATCCCGAACGACCTGACGGGGACGACGCCCGCGAGCTTCGAACCGACGCTCGACTACGTCGTCGTGAAGATCCCACGCTTCGCATTCGAGAAGTTCCCCGGAGCCGACCATACGCTCGGCACGCAGATGAAGTCCGTCGGCGAGACGATGGGCATCGGCCGAACCTTCATCGAGGCATTCGCGAAGGCCAAGCGTGGCCTGGAGGGCGAGTTCGACTGGCACCCCTCCGGGATGCATCCGTTCTTCGTGCGGGAGCTTCTCCAGCTCGAGGCGGAGGAGGAGCGGCAGCAGCGCGACCGGCCCGTCTTCCGCCGCATCGACTCCTGCGCGGGCGAGGTAGCCGCGGCGTCCAACTACTACTACGCGACCTGGGACGAGCAGGACGAGGCGGTACCCGCCCACGGTGCCGAGCGCGGCGAGACCAAGCGCGTGGTGATCCTCGGCTCCGGCCCGAATCGGATCGGCCAGGGCGTCGAGTTCGACTACTGCTGCGTGCACGCAGTCCAGACCTACCGATCGCTCGGCTACGAGGCGATCATGGTCAACTGCAACCCGGAGACAGTCTCGACCGACTACGACACGAGCGACCGCCTCTACTTCGAGCCGCTCGATACCGCATCGGTGATCGCGATCTGTGAGCGCGAGCAGCCCGACGGTGTCGTGATCCAGTTCGGCGGCCAGACGCCGCTCAAGCTCGCTCGTGCGATCGAGGCGGCCGGCTTCTCGATCCTCGGCACGCCGTTCGACGCGGTCGACCTCGCAGAAGACCGGGAGAGGTTCGGGACGCTGCTGCGCGAGCGCGGGATTCTCTGTCCGGAGTGGGGGATCGCGACGAGCGGCGCGCAGGCTGTCGACATCGCCGACGGCATCGGCTACCCGGTGCTGGTGCGGCCCTCCTACGTGCTCGGCGGCCGCGCGATGCGTGTCTGCCACGACGCCGACCAGGTGCGCGAGGCGTTCGCCGGCGTTCAGGGGCCGACGCTCGTCGACCGCTTCCTCGAGAACGCGATCGAGATCGACGTCGACGCACTCTGCGACGGAACCGACACGTATGTGGCTGCGGTGATGCAGCACGTCGAGGAGGCCGGCGTCCACTCGGGAGATTCCGCGTGCGTGATCCCGGCTCAATCGTTGACCTCGGCGATGACGGCGGACATCCACTCGATCGTCAAGCAGCTCGGCCCTGCACTCGGCGTGATCGGCGTTCTGAACGTGCAGCTCGCGGTGGCTGACGACCAGGTCTTCGTGCTCGAGGTGAACCCGCGCGCATCGCGCACCGTCCCCTTCGCATCGAAGGCGACCGGCGTCAACCTCGTTGCCGCCGCCTGCAGGCTCGCGGCGGGCTCGACGATCGCCGAGCTCAGGCTGCCTGCCGAACGGCCGCCGCGCCAGGTGAGCGTGAAAGCCGCGGTGCTGCCCTTCGCGCGGTTCCCCGGCGCCGACCCGGTGCTCGGTCCAGAGATGCGTGCGACGGGCGAGGTGATGACGAGCGCATCCGACCTGCCGACCGCGCTCGCGAAGGCCGAGCGCGCGGCCGGTCGTTCGCTGCCCCGAGACGGAGCCGTCTTCCTCTCGGTGCGGGATTCCGACAAGGCGACAGCGATCCCTGTTGCCGCAGCCTTCGCAGGGCTAGGCTTCCAGCTGTACGCCACGGACGGGACCGCGCGAACCCTGCGCGGCGCCGGCCTGGAGGTCGACGACGTGCGGAAGGTCAACGACCCCGGTGACGGGCCCAGCGTCGTGGATCTGATCAGGCGCGGGCGGTGCAACCTGATCGTCAACACGCCCGATGGCGGCCCGGAGC
>JACDGR010000377.1 GCA_013821525.1 Actinomycetota bacterium | reverse complement strand
ACGTCTTCTTTTCGAGCGAAGATCTTCTTCACAGCCACACTCATGACGCACATCGATTCACGAGCACACCGCCAGAGCACAGGGGTCCGGGCATGAGCCGGTCGGGCCTGCTCCGCTACGTCCTCCAGCGGCTCCTGCTGCTGATCCCGCTCGGCCTGCTCGTGAGCATCTTCGTGTTTCTCTTGTCCTCGATCGTCCCGGGTGGCCCTGTCGCCGCGATGATCGGTGATCACCCGCTCAATGCCGTGACGATCGAAGCGCTGCGGCACAAGTACCACCTCGACCAGTCGATCCCCCACCAGTACTGGATCTGGCTCCGGCAGGCCATCGTGCATCACGATCTCGGCAGGTCGATCCTGACCGAGACGCCGGTGACGACGACGATCTCGTCGCGCATCTGGCTCACGCTGACGTTGAACGTGGGTGGAATCCTCTTCGCGCTCGTCTTCGGCATTCCGCTCGGAGTGCTGGCGGCGGTCAGGCGAGGTCGAGCGCTCGATCGCATCACCGTCGCGTTCACGATCTTCGCCGGCAATGCGCCTGCGTTCGTCGTCTCGCTCGTTGCGCTCTATTTCTTCGGACTGAAGCTTGGCTGGTTCCCGCTGTTCGGTGAAGGCACGGCGGATCCCGCCGACCGGATCCACCATCTCGCGTTGCCCGTGATCGTGCTCGGGATCGCGGGAATGGCTCTGATCATGCGCATCACGCGCGCGGCGATGATCGAGCAGCTCGACCAGGACTACATCGTGTTCGCTCGAGCGCGCGGTCTGCCCGCGTCGCGTGTTGTGCTCGTCCACGGGTTCAGGAATGCCTTGATCCCGATTCTCACCGCGGCCGGCCTGCTCTTTATCCACGTCCTGACCGGCTCGGCGTTCGTCGAAGCCGTGTTCGGCCTGCCCGGCCTGGGATCCCTGCTCGTCAGCTCGGTGCAGAACGTCGACATCCCTGTCATCCAGGGCCTGGTCATCGTGATCGCGGCGTGGATCATCCTGGCGAACACGCTGATCGACATCGCGTACGCAGTGATCGATCCACGCGTCGGCTTCGAGAAGGCCGAGTCATGACGAGCGTGCCGGCCAACGGCCCCGCCACGTCGCGCCTGTCCGCGGCGAGGAGCGTGTTCCGCAGACGGCGTGGAGGTGGCGTGCCGATCATCATCGTGCTCGCGATCCTCTACCTCGTCGTGATCGCGTTCCTCGCGGCCGTCGGGCCGCACGTCTTCGGCGGCTCCGCGAGCGCCCAGGACCTGCTCGGCAACGGGAAGTCGCCGAGCTGGGCCCACTGGCTCGGAACCGACGGCCTGGGTCGCGACATCTTCCACCGCATGGTCGCCGGCACGAAGACCGCGCTGATCGGGCCATTCATCGTCGCGTTCACCGGCCTCGTCTTCTCTGCGCTGATCGGTATCGCAGCCGGCTATCTGGGCGGCGTCGTCGACCTTGTGATCTCGCGCTTCGTCGACTTCATGTTCGCGCTCCCAGGGCTGCTGATTGCGATCGTCGTCGTCTCGGTCGTCGGCGGCGGCTACTCCCTGGCCATCGCTGTGCTCTGCGTGCTCAACGTGCAAGGCGACATCCGCATCGTGCGCAGCGTCGCGGTCAAGCAACGCGTGCTGCCCTACATCGAGGCTGCGCGGACGCTCGGCGTGCCCCGGCGCCGGATCATGTACCGGCACATCCTGCTGAACATGATCCCAATCCTAATCGCGAACCTCGCGCTCGACTTCGGCGGTGCGTTGATCGCGCTGGCCGGTCTCGCCTTCCTCGGGCTCGGCTCGCAGGCCGGCAGCCCCGAATGGGGCCGGATGCTGGCCGAGGGCCAGAGCCTCCTCTTTCAGAACCCGTCCGCGGCGCTCGCCCCAGGAGCCGCGATAGTGCTGCTCGCGATGAGCGTCAGCTTGATCGGTGACTGGATCTACGACCAGTACGCACGCCGGGGGCGCAGTGAGCGCTGAGCCGATGAGCGCCGCCGAACAGCTGCTGTCGGTTCGCGGGCTGGCCGTCGAGTACCGCGGCACGCACGGCGAGCGGCGGGAGATCGTGGCCGGCTTCGATCTCGACCTCGCCGCCGGGGAGACAATCGGAATCGTCGGCGAGTCCGGCAGCGGCAAGTCATTGAGCGCACGCGCGATCGTGCGCCTCCTTCCGCCCGGTGTCCACGCGGACGGCTCGATCCGCTATCGCGGCCGCGAGCTGTCCGACGCGCCGGACCGCGTGATGGCCGGGCTCCGCGGCTCGAGCATCTCGATGCTGCTCCAGGACCCGTTCACCATGCTCAACCCGCTCCTGCGTACCGGCAGGCACATCGAGGAGTGCTTGGCGATGGTGAGCGGCTCGCACCGCCGCGGTGACCACCGGGCGCTGCGCGCAGAGGCTGCGCGCCGCCTGAGCGAGGTCGGGATCTCGGATCCCGCCGTTCTCGACCGGTATCCGTTCCAGCTCTCCGGGGGAATGCGCCAACGCGTCGCCCTTGCCGCGGCGCTCGCGCGCGACCCGGACATCCTGATCGCCGACGAGCCGTCGACGGCACTCGACGTCACGACCCAGGCCGAGATCCTGCGCCTGCTCAAGAGCGTCCAGGAGGACCGCGGGATGGGGCT
Organism: Actinomycetota bacterium; assembly: GCA_013821525.1. Classification (GTDB taxonomy): domain Bacteria; phylum Actinomycetota; class Thermoleophilia; order Gaiellales; family Gaiellaceae; genus PALSA-600. The sequence continues at coordinate 777 of JACDGR010000377.1, read as the reverse complement.
CATCCTGATCACGCACGACCTCCGTGTCGCATTCAACGTCTGCGACCGCGTCTACGTCCTCTACGCCGGCGCCGTGCTCGAGACGGCGCCTGCTCACGCGCTCGAGCGTGAGCCGCTTCATCCCTACTCTCTTGGCCTGCTCCTCTCGGAGCCCGCGATCGACCGTAAGCACGAGGCGCTCACCGCGATCGAGGGATCCGTCCCCTCCCCCGCGGAAGTCGCCGGGATGTGCCGCTTCGCCCCGCGCTGTCGCTGGGCCGCCGACGTGTGCCGCTCCGGAGAGCCTCCTCTCCTCGGCGTGGAACAAGCGAGGAGGACCGCCTGCATCCGGCTCGGCGAGATCCGAGGCGAGATGCAGGAGATGCGCACTGCCGCTCCGGCGCAGGCTCTGAATTCGGTCGTTCGGATCACGACCGAGGCGCCGCTCGTGCGAATCGATCAGCTGCGCAAAGTGTTCCGGGACCGCTCCGGCGGCGGCGAGGTGCATGCGCTTGGCGGCGTGACGATCGAGGTCGGCCGCAACGAGAGCGTCGGGATCGTCGGGGAGTCGGGGTCGGGAAAGACGACCCTCGGGCGGTGCCTCGTCGGGCTCGAGCGCCCGACCAGTGGGGAAGTGCTCGTGGACGGGATCGATGCGAGCGAGCTCGGGAAGCTCCCCCGCGATGAGCGCGTCCGCGTGCGCCAGACGGTGCAGATGGTCTTCCAGGATCCCTATTCGTCGCTCGACCCGATGCAGTCCGTCGGCTCGGCTTTGAACGAGGTCCTGCACTTCAACGG
>JACDGR010000376.1 GCA_013821525.1 Actinomycetota bacterium | reverse complement strand
ACAACCGCCGCCGGCTGCTCCTCCGAACAGACCGCCGCCACGAAACCCACGAAGCATTCCTCGACCTCGCCTGCTGCCTGATCTGCTGGCGACGAATCGAGACGCCATTCAGTTAGAGCTTCTTAGCCGAGCGAGCGCGACTCGAGCTCCTGCTCACCCTCGCGCGTGACGCGATAGGCGGCGGCGCCCGGACGGCAGCTGACGATCTCGGCGATCTCGGGACCCGAGTACCGCACCGCGACGCCGTCATCGGCAGCGATGCCTTCCGGGAAGCCGCCGGCGACGAGCTCGTGGTAGCGGGGGCGCCGGAGCTCCTCACCGTCGTAGTGCGGGCACGCGCTCCCGGGCAGAAAGCCGAGACAGTCCAGCCCGGCGAGCCGCGGGCCGAACGAGTCGGTGACGCCGGCCTCGAACCAGCAGATCATCCCGGCGCTCGCGCCCCAGAGGAGGATCCCGCTCTCCCACGCCTCGCGCAAGAGGAGATCGATGCCGTGGACCTGCCAGATCGCCAGCATGTTCGCGGTGTTCCCGCCGCTGACACAGATCGCGTCCTGCGAGAGGATCAGCCCGCGCAGGTCGTCGGGCGGGTACGGAAACGTCAGCAGATGGCTCGCCTCGACCCGCCGCGCGAACCGGTCGTAGAAAGACACGATGCCGGACTCGGAGTCACCGATCGCCGTCGGCACGTAGAGCATCCGCGGCCGGCCCTTGCCGACGACGTCGAGCACGTAGCTCCAGAGGAGCGCAGACTGGTCCGGTGTGTCGCCCCCGCCACCGAGGGCGATGATCTGGCGGTCGGGCACCGTCGGAGTGTACGTAGCGAGCGGAAATCGCCTCGCCTTGAACGAGCTGCGGGTGCGTGTAAGCTGCCTAGGCTGTGCCTAGGCTCTCTCGTTCAGGCTTCCTCGCCTCCGCCGCCGCGCTCGCGCTTGCGCCTTCGGCGCTCGCCGACCCGCTGGCGGACGCCGACCTGGCCGGTGCTCGCGTGCTCGTGACGGTCGAATTGCTCCTGCAGGACTTCTACGGCCGCGCGCTTGCCGCGAAGCGCCTCGGGCCCGAAGGGCGAGACGGACTCCTGCGCGGCCGCAGCAACGAGACCGAGCACCTCGCGGCCGTCTCGCAGATTCTCGTCGGCGCCGGGCAGGTTCCTGCGACCGCCGACGACATCGATTTCGCCTATCCCGACCACGCGTACGACTCGGTGGCTTCGATCGCACAACTCGGCGCGGCGCTCGAGCAACTGGCTCTCGGCGCATACCTCGGTGCGGTCGCGGACGTCAAGTCCGTCGCGCTCAAGCAGCCCCTCGCGCGCATCGCGGCGTGCGAGGCGCAACACCTCGGGTTCTTCCGCGGCATCGCCACGGGCCACGAGCTCGCGCAGTCATTCCCCGACCCACTCACTGTCGACGCGGTGTCGAACGCGCTCGACCGGTACACGAGCTGATGACGCGCGCCGACTTCACCGCGCGCGAGGCGGCGCAACGACTCGGCATCAGCCTCGACACGTTGCGGCGCTGGGATCGCGACGGCCGGATCGCGACGGCCCGGGACGAGCGAAACCGTCGCATCGTTCCCGCGTCCGAGGTCGAACGGCTGCGTGCGGCGGATCCCGCACACGGGATCACGACACGCAACCGGTTCGTCGGCACCGTCTCTTCCGTCCGTGTCGAGGGATTGATGGCGCAGGTCGAAATCGTCGTCACAGAGCCATCGCGCGTCGTGGCGCTCGTGACGAGCGATGCGGTCGCAGAGCTCGGGCTCAAGCCGGGCATGAGCGCGACCGCGCTCGTCAAGGCAACCTCCGTGATGGTGGAGCGCTGATGCGCCGCCTGCTCGCAGTGGTGACCATCGCGAGCCTGCTCGCCGCAGGTGCTGCAGCGGCGGCGGGGCATGCCACCTTGACGGTGTACGCGGCTGCCTCCCTGACCGACGTCTTCCCGAAGATCGACTCGACGGTCCGCTACTCGTTCGCCGGCTCGAACACGCTCGCCGCGCAGATCCAGCAGGGCGCGCCGGCAGACGTCTTCGCCTCCGCAAACACGACCCTGCCCGCGCAGCTCTTCGCAAAAGGGCTCGTCACGAAGCCGGTCGTGTTCACGCGCAACACACTTGTCGTGATCGTCCCGAAGAGCAACCCCGCCGACATCCACAGCGTCTACGACCTGCGCAAGCCCGGCCTGAAGCTGGTGATCGCCGGCCCGGCGGTGCCAGTCGGGAGCTACACGCTGCAGATCCTCAAGAACATGGCGCTGACGAGCGACGTCTTGCAGAACGTGGTCAGTCGCGAGACGGACGTACGTGAGGTGCTCGCCAAGGTGGCACTCGGCGAGGCCGACGCGGGGTTCGTCTACTCGACCGACGCCCGCACCGTGCCCGGCCAGGTGACAGTGATCAAGGTGCCGGCGTGGGCGCAGCCGAAGGTGCAGTACGCAGTGGCCGTCGTCAGCTCGAGCCCGAATCGCACCGCTGCGCAGGCCTACGTCAATCACCTGCTGAAGAAGGCGGCTCAGGCGAAGCTGATCGCCGCCGGATTCCTGCCGCGCGTCAAGAGGTGAGCCGGCTCCTCTTCGTCGCGGGCCTCTTCGCTGCGACGTTCGCAACGATGCTCTTCCTCGTGCTGCCGATCGTCGCGATCTTCACGCACGTCTCCCCCGCGACGCTCGTCGATCAGCTCGGCAACCCTGTCGTCACCGACGCACTGCTCGTCAGCCTGCAGACGACGGCGGAGGCTCAGATCCTCGTTCTGCTCGTCGGCACCCCGGCCGCGTACCTGCTCGCCTCGCGGCGCTTTCCGGGCCGAGCCGCGCTGATCACACTGGTCGAACTGCCGCTCGTGTTGCCGCCGGCCGTCGCAGGCATTGGGCTGCTGGCAGCGTTCGGCCGCGTCGGCCTGCTGCACACGTCGCTGCCGTTCACCCAGGCGGCGGTGACGGTCGCGGTCGCGTTCGTCGCGGGACCGTTCTATGTGCGCACGGCGATCGCATCCTTCGAGACGGTCGATTCCGATCTCGTCGCAGCAGCGCGCACGCTCGGAGCAGGGCCGGCACGGACGTTCTTCCGCGTGGTGCTGCCGCTCGCGCGCGGCGGGCTCGCGGCCGGCGAGGCGCTCGCATTTGCGCGCGGGCTCGGGGAGTTCGGCGCGACGATCATGTTCGCGGGTTCCCTGCAAAAGGTGACCCAGACGCTCCCGCTCGCCATCTACGCGCAGTTCGACGTCAAGTTCGACGTGGTGCTCGCCATCAGCGCGCTGCTCGTCCTGATCAGCGCGTCGCTCCTCGTCACCGTCAAACTGGCAACGGCATGGACTCCCTCGCTGCGGTCTTCCGCGCTCCACTACGCGCCTTCGACGTCGACGTAGACCTCGCGGTCGACGAGACGCTCGCACTCGTGG
>JACDGR010000375.1 GCA_013821525.1 Actinomycetota bacterium | reverse complement strand
TCCCCTGACCGTACCGCCAGCGCACGATCGGATAGCGCCAACCCGCGCGCCAGGCTCGGTGGTACAGCACAGCGTCCGAGACGTAGACGATCGTGAAGCCGGCCTCGAGCAGTCGGAAGCCGAGGTCGTTGTCGTCCGCCGCGGGAAAGGGAGCTCCTGCGCCCAGCCGGGGATCGAAGCCGCCGACGGTGAGCAGCGCCGCGCGCTCGATCGCCATGTGCCCGCCCGCGAGCACGTCGCGGTCGATCCGGCCCGAGAAGGTCGCTCCGGGCGGATGCTCCTGCGTGGAGGGCGTGAAGCCCCGCCACGACTCCGCCTCTGTCGCTTCGACGGCCCCGGTGACGACCGCTTTCGGCTGGGCGGAGACCAGAGCGCGCACGAGCGTCTCGAGCCAGTCGGAGTGCGCCCACATATCGTCGTCGACGAACACGAGCACGTCGTGGTGTGCCGCGGCGACACCGTCGTTTCGCGCCTGGCCGAGACCGGTCGGGTCGACGGGTAAGTGGCGAACCACAGCCTGGGTGCCGGCGGCGAGCTCCACCACCGACGGATCGGGTTCGTCGCTCTGGTCGACGACGACGATCTCCTCGGGCAGACGGCTCCCCTGCAGGATCGACTCGATCGTCTCGCGGAGGAGAACCGGGCGATTCCGCGTGCAGAGGATCACGGAGACCGCCGGCAGCGGCTTCAAGGCTTGACCGCTCGGAAGGCGATCAACACGGGGAACCGCTCGTCGTGTGCCGCGACTCGCGAGGGTGTCAGCTCCTCCGTTGCGAGCCCCGCGATGAACGCTGCCGCCGACAAGGCATTCCCGTAGGTGACGAGGTGCGCGTGGGAATCGCCGAACTCGCGTGTCGCGAGCTCGCGGCACGCTGCAGGGGTGAAGCGCCAGAAGTCATCCGGCGAGACGCCGGGGCGGACGCTCGAGACGCGGCTGATTCCGGGAACGGTCGCGAGCAGCACTCCGCCGGGGACGAGCAGTGCCGCTGCCTGCGAAACCGCGGCCCGCACGTCATAGACGTACTGCAGGGTCTGCGTGAGGATGAAGCAGTCGAACGTCTCTTGCGGAATGCCGTCGCCGTTTGCGAGGTCGGCGACGATCGTCGCCGACGTGTTCGTGATGTCGATGTCGAGGACGTCGACGCGTTCGACGTTCTCGCCGAAGCGGTGTGCGTACTCCGGGCCCTTGACCTCGAGCACTCGACCGCGGATATCGCCCCTGTTCGCGGCGAGAAACGACTCGATGTAGTGCCGGTCGATCGGCAGCCCACGATCCCAGCCCCACGAGGGGCTGACCGGCTGTCCGCGTCCTAGGCGAAGGAGCTGCAGGGGGCCGAGCGCGGAGCGGGCGCGCGATGGGTCGAACAGCCGGGGCATGGCCTATCTATAGCCGCGCGTTCGGGTGGTGGCGACCGAACGCCGTGAGGAACTCTCCGAGATCTCCCTCGACCGTCCGCTCGTTTGCGAGCGCCGCGAGCAACGGACAGGAGCGTCGCGCGGGAGCTGCTCGGATCCGGTCTGCGAGCTGATCGGGCCGGCGTAGGCAACGCGCCAGGTACCCGAGCTCTGCGCCCTGCAACTCCCTGCGCGGCCAGGTGCCCGTCGAGAGCTTCTCGACCGCCGCCTGAAGCCGCGGGTCGAGACCGGCCGTGACCGCCGCAGCGCCGGCCGGGTCCTGCTGGAGCAGGCCGCTCAGCGCTGTGATCGCGGCGGCGCCTGGTGCCGCACCGCCCGGCCGCCATTCGTCGAGCAGGAGCCGCGCTACAGCTTCGGCGCCGGCCGAGGCGCTGCGAAAGCCGGCGGGATCGACGATCGTCGACCGGAGCAGGTCGGTGGCGCGCAGCACGATGACCCCGCGGCGCAGCCGATGGTCGAGCAGGTCGATCTGGACGAGCGTCGTCACCGGCCCGGGCTCGACGACCGCCAGCACGACCGTGCCCTCCAGGTGATCGCAGGTGAGAACAGGACCGCGCCCGGTCTCCGCCGCCCAGGCGGAGACGGCGTCCCAGACAGACCCGAGCTCGGCGGCCGGTGCCGCGCAATCGACATCTCCCCGGCCATCGAGGGCCGCCGCGGCCCCCTTCGTCAACACCCAGTCTGGCGTGGCCTCGGTCAGCCGGGTGAGTAGTTTCAGCCGGTCGGGCGCAGCCACTGAGAGCTAGAGGAGTGCCTCGAAGGCCTGCCAGTTTCCGTCGCGGTCGCGCCCGAGCGTCAGTTGCCAGACCTGCGCATGGCGGAGACCCGCGCGGCAGGCTCGCGCGCGGGTCGACATCGGCCCTGCGTGATGGCGCAGGTCGAGGAGGCCGTGCCGGAGCAAGAACTCGGCACCCTGGAAGAACCCGAATCCGACGACCGAGTCGCGCAGCAGCGTCGGGATCGCGGCGCGGCGCTGCAGCGGCTCGAGCCACGAGCGCTCGCCGAGCGACCGCCGCCCGAGCACGATGTGCGCGAGCGGCGTCGGCTGCCTCTCGACGCGGTCCGCGAACGCCGCAACCTCGAGGATCCGCGGATCCGACAGCTCGCCGTCGACGACTCGCACATGCTCGGGTGGGAGGCCAGCAGCCTCCGGGGCGCTGTCTCGCACCCACAGCGGGAACGGCAGCGCATGCAGCAGGCCCTTGCGGTCGATCACGGGACTGCCTTCGGAGAGAAAGGTGACGTCGGGCTCGCGGAGCGCGCGCAACGCCAGCGTCGTCTTGCCGCCGCCGGAGGGCAGCATCACGACCACGCCGCCGGCTGTGCCCGCAAGACCGAGGCCGTGTAGGCGTGGCATGCCGCGCGCGTCGAGGTGCGCGCTGATCCGCGAGAGAGCGAAGTCGAAGCCGGCCCGCCGCGCAACGCGCGGGTCATCACCAGTCACGTGCGCTGACGAGCCTTCGAGCACCGAGATCGCGTGGCCCAGATAGTCGATCACCGTCCGGTCGCCCAGCGAGTAGACGACATTTCGCTCCGTCACGAACGATGCCGGTACGTCACCGTAGATGTCGTAGTCGGGCGTCCCGTGGTCGATCCGAATGCGCACGTCGGCTTCGCCTGCGCGCGGTTCTGCCTCGAACCACACGAGGTCGTTCCGGACTGCGTCGACCACGTCGACCCAGTCCCCCTCGAGGTGAATCGTCAGTCCGTAGACGTCGAAGTCGTATGCCATCGAGCGCGAACTCTATGTACGTAGGGAGATGGTCTCACCGCAACCGGTTCCCGCCACGACGACACCTATGATCGGAGCTATCGATCCTCTCGCCTCCGATCCGCCCTCTCGCCCGCGTCGGTTCCGGGCTCCGACCCGCGACCAGAAGGTCAAGTCCCAGCACGCCCCGCCGCTCGATGCTCTGCTCGCGCTGACCGCAGCAGACCTGCGGACGCGGTACGGGCGCGGGCCACTCCGGGTCGCCAAGTGGTTGCT
>JACDGR010000374.1 GCA_013821525.1 Actinomycetota bacterium | reverse complement strand
CACGGGCACGGTGGACTACGTCAACGCGCTGGTCGATCCGGCGACGAAAGCGACGCTGGTTCGCGTCGTGGTGGCAAATACGGGACATCTGCTCAAGCGAGACATGTACGTCACGGCGACGATTCATTCATCGAAGGAGAAGAAGGGAATCCTCCTTCCCGTGAGCGCGGTGCTCCGAGATGAGAACAATCTTCCCTTCGTCTTCGTCCAATCGCCCGCGGGAGGGTTCGAGCGACGGCAGGTCACGCTCGGCGCGCGCGTCGCCGACCAGTACGAGATCAGCGCGGGGCTCAAGGACGGCGAGCGTGTGATCCAGGTGGGCGGACTCTTTCTTCAGTTTGCGCAGAGTCAATGAGCGAGCCCATGCATCAGGATCCGGTTCCAGACGTCCAGCAGCACTTCAAGCGCTCGTTCGTCAACCGCATCGTCCAGGCTTCGATAGACCAGCGTCTCATCGTAGCCTTCCTAGCGCTGCTACTGATAGGGGTCGGCAGCTGGTCACTGAGGCGTCTGCCGGTGGATGCCTACCCGGATCTCTCGCCGCCGATGGTAGAAATCGTCACGCAGTGGCCGGGACACGCCGCTGAGGAAGTCGAGCGCCTCATCACAGCGCCGGCGGAGCTTGTGATGAACGGGCTACCGGGGCTCAAAGTGATGCGCTCGATCTCGCTATATGGGTTGTCGGACGTACGGCTGACCTTTGATGACCGGACCGACAATTATTTCGCGCGGCAGCAGGTGTTCGAACGGCTCCCGGATGTTGGGCTACCCGACGGGACGACGCCTTCTGTCGCGCCGCTCGCTTCGCCTTCGGGGCTCGTCTATCGCTACGTGGTCGAAAGCAAGGATCGTTCGGCGATGGAGCTCAAGGTCATCCAGGACTGGGTGCTCGAGCGCCAGTTCAAGTCGGTTCCGGGCGTAGCGGACATGTCGTCGCTCGGCGGAGAGACGATGCAGTACCAAGTGGTGATCGACCCCATACGACTCGCGGGTGCGGGGCTATCGGTGCCGGTGGTCGCGAGCGCGCTCGCGGCCAACAATGGAAACGCGGGAGGTGGCTTTTACTCGGAAGGTGGTCAGTTCTATTACGTGCGAGGGTTAGGCCGCGTCGAGACGCTGGAGGATATCGGCAACGTCGTCATCGCTGTGCACAACGGAACGCCGATTCTGGTCAAGGACATTGGTGACGTCGTGATCGGTGCGGCGCCGCGTCTCGGGCAGTTCGGCATCGACTCCGCGAACGATGCCGTGGAGGGCATCATCGTCCTGCGAAAGGGTGAGCAGGCACAGACGGTCCTGAAGGGCGTCGAGGCGAAGACGCGGGAGCTGAACGACTCCATCCTCCCGAAGGATGTAAAGGTTCGACCCTATTACGACAGAAGCGAGCTCGTGGCGCTCACGACGCGCACGGTGAAGGACAATCTGCTGCGCGGCATCGTGATCGTCGTCGTGATCCTCATCTTTTTCCTCTACGACATCCGCGCCGGGCTGATCGTCGCCGTGACGGTCCCGCTGTCGCTGCTGTTCGCCTTCATCTGCCTGGATCTGAAGCACATTCCGGCGAACCTGCTGTCGATCGGTGCCATTGACTTCGGGATCATCGTGGACTGCGCCGTAGTGATGGTGGAGAACATCTATCGGCAGCTCGCGCTGCGACACGGAGCGCCGTACAACCTCAGGGACGTCATCATCCATGCGGCCGCGGAGGTCGACCGGCCGATTTTGTTCGCCGTCGCAGTAATCATTGCGGGCTTCCTTCCGATCTACGCGCTTGCCGGGCCGTCCGGGCGGCTCTTTCAGCCGATGGCGGACACCACGATCTTCGCGGTCATCGGTTCGTTTCTGCTGACGCTGACGCTGTTGCCGGTGATGTGCATCTGGTTCCTGAAGGGCGGGGTCCGCGAGCGGCGGAACCCCATCTTCGAATGGATGCTCGATCGTTACGGGAGAGCGCTCACAGCGGTACTCGCGCGTCCTTGGTGGGTGATCGGGGGCTCAGCGTTGCTCTTTCTGGTCTCGCTCGCGCTCATCCCGACGATCGGTGGCGAGTTCATGCCGAAGCTGGATGAGGGCGCGCTCTGGGTGCGGTCGACGATGCCGTACACGATCTCCTTCGAGGAGTCGTCGCGCATCGTCCCGCAAATTCGCGCGATTCTGCGATCGTTCCCGGAAGTGACGGTCGTCGCGAATGAGCACGGGCGACCCGACGACGGCACGAATCCCACCGGCTTCTTCAACGCCGAGTTCTACGTGGGCCTAAAGCCGTATGGCGATTGGAATGGCTCGATTCACAGCAAGCCTGAGCTGATCGCCGCCATCGACAAGAAGCTCTCGGCGTTTCCAGGCATCACGTTCAACTATACGCAGCCTGCGGAAGACGCAGTGAACGAGGCGGAGACGGGGCTCAAGAGCTCACTCGACGTAAAGCTGTTCGGCGCGGACCTCGCAACGCTCGAAGCGAAGGGGAAGGAAGTCAAACAGGTGCTCGACTCCGTATCCGGCATCACGCACGTCACGCTCGTGCAGGAGCTCGGGCAGCCGAGCCTCAGCGTGAAGGTCGATCGAGCCAGGATCGCGCGTTACGGACTCAACGTGGCGGATATCAACGCGTTGATCGAGGCGGCCGTCGGCGGAAGCGCCGCGACTACCGTCGTGCAGGGGGAGCGGCAGTTCGATCTCGTCGTCCGCCTCAAGCCGCAATACCGCGAGACGCCCGACGCGATCGGCAACATTCGCGTGTCGGCGCCGGATGGTCAGCAGATACCGCTGCGAGAGCTCGCGGCCATCCAGCTCACGAACGACGCGTCGTTCATTTATCGACAGGACAACTCGCGGTTCATCGGCGTCCAGTATTCCGTCGATGGACGCGATCTCGCCGGCGCCGTGAAGGATGCGCAAGAACAGGTGGCGAGGAAGGTAAAGATTCCGCCGGGATATCATGTGCGGTGGGGAGGCGAGTACGAGGACTATGCTGCGTCGCGAGGGCAGCTGCAGGTGGTGCTGCCAATCACGCTCGTGCTGATCTTCCTCATCCTGTTCGCGCTCTACAGCAACTTCAAGTTCCCGGGGATCACCGTGCTCGGCGTCGTGCTTTCGGCGCCGATCGGCGGAATTCTCGCGCTCAAGCTCACGGGGACCCCGTTCTCGGTGAGCTCGGGCATCGGATTTCTCGCGCTCTTCGGCGTGAGCGTGCAGACGGCGGTCGTCTACATCTCCTACGTCAACGAGTTGCGCATCGAGGGGAAGCCGATCGCGGAGGCGACGCGCGTGGCGGCGCTGCTACGACTGCGGCCGATCATGATGACGGCGCTGGTGGCGGCGTTCGGGCTCCTGCCCGCAGCGCTGTCGACCGGAGTGGGATCGGATTCGCAGCGGCCGTTCGCGATCGTGATAGTCGGCGGACTATT
>JACDGR010000373.1 GCA_013821525.1 Actinomycetota bacterium | reverse complement strand
AACGACGACCTCGCCGTCACGCACGACCGCGCGCGGCGCGATGCGGTGGACGCCGAGAATCCCCACCTCGGGGTGATTGACGAGCGGCGTCACGAACACCCCGGCGAGCTTCCCGGCGCTCGTCACGGTGAATGTCGAGCCGCGCAGGTCCGCGGGCACGAGCTTGCCGTCGCGCGCCTTCGCTGCGAGCGCGTCGATGTCGGAGCGGAGCTCGTCGAGCTCGCGGGCCTCGCAGCCCCTGACGACCGGAACGACGAGTCCATGGTCGGTCTGAACCGCAATGCCGAAGTCGTAGCGGTCGAGGAAGACGATCTCGTCACCCTCGAGCCGCGCGTTCAGCTCGGGAAACTCCTGCAGCGACCGAGCAGTTGCGCGCAGGACGAGCGGCAGCAGCTCTTTCAGCTCGATGCCCGTGAAGTCGCACTCCTCGACGTAGGTGACGGCCGGGATCTCGTGGTGGGCGCGAGTCAGGTGCTCGAGGATCTGCCGGCGCACGCCGCGAACCGGCTCGCGCCGCCCCTCGGTTTGCACTGATTCGGCAGGCGCCGTGGTCGCGGCGCGCACGTCGGCCTCGGTGATCCGCCCGCCGGGGCCGGTCGCGGTGACGTTCGCCAGGTCGACCCCGAGCTCCTGCGCAATCCGCCGGATCAAAGGTGTTGCCTGCACGCGCGCCCCCTGCGGAGCCGCTGCTTGTCCGGCAGGGACATGTCCCGGGGACAGTCCCCTGGACACGTCTGTTTCGGCCACGGCCGGCTCCGGCTTGACGGCGTCGGGGTCGCCGCCGATCACGACGAGCACCGTGCCGACCGGGGCGATCTGGCCTTCGGCGACGAGGATGCTCGTGACGATGCCCGCGGCGGGCGAGGGGATCTCCACAGTCGTCTTGTCCGTCTGGATCTCGACGAGCGGCTGATCCTCGTCGATCTCGTCGCCGACGGCGACGAGCCACCTTGCGACCTCGCCCTCGGTCAGGCCTTCGCCGAGATCCGGGAGCTTGAACTCATAGGCCACGGCGGCGCAGCCTACCGAGGCCGGGGACGGGCGACCCAGGACCCGGCCGGGGCAATCAGGATCCGCAGACCCTCGCCCGCCCGCCAGAGCGAGACGCACACCTCGCCCCCGACGAGCTCCGGTGCGCTCTCGCGCGGCACGTAGCCCGCCTGCAGCGTGCGCTCCACGTTCCAGACGCCGACCGCGTTCGGATCGTGCTCGTTCGCAGGCTCGGGGACGAGTGCGAGGCGCGCACCCGGATCGAACGAACGGTCGGCAACCGCCTCGGGACGGAACGAGACGCCCGCGACCGCCACCACGCGGACGCGCGGATCCTCCCAGGTCACCCGCTCGCCGGTCGCAGCGTCGCGCAGGTGGTAGCCGGCGCCGCGACGGTCGCGCAGCACGGCGTGCACGCCGAGCTGCAGGTTCACGACCTGGGTCACTCGTAGATCGACGACGATGCTCGCAAGAGCGAGCGCGTCAGCCGCTGCAATCCCGTGCTCCCGGCCCAGCAGTGCGACCATGCCGTCGACGGCCTTCTGCGCCGCGACAGCGAGATCTTCGTCGAAGCCGAACGTCAACCAGGCGCCGTCGATGCGTGCACACGGCCAGCTCAGCTCGAAGTCATCGCGCACGTCGAGAGTGACCTGCGCACGCGACGGGCACTCGATCGCGGTGCCGCTCACCTCGCCATCCCCCTGGGCCGCATGACCGTCACCGGCCGAGAAGAGCGCGCCGTCGACCGGAATCGGCAGGAAGAGCGTCGAGCCGGCGACGAGCTCCTTGCAGTCGATGTTCCCGCCCTGGGGTCGAGGCGGCGTCGTCGAGTGGACGCCGTGCCCGACCGGCGGCATACCGAGGACGCCGAGGAACGGGCGCAGCCGGACGCTGTGCCCCGTCGACGCGCGTCCGATCCCAGCGGCGAGCTCCCAGCTGTCAGGTGCGGCCACTCGGTCAGCGTCACGCCCCACGGGCCCGGTCTGACCTCGTCGATCCGCACGACGAGCGTCTGGCCGGCCCGCGCACCGCGCACCTCGATCGGCCCGGCGAGCGCGTGGCCGTCGTCCTCGGGCGAGAAGCGCAGCGCGAACGCGGTGCGATCGTCCAGCTCCCAGCCGGCGTTCGGCGTTGCAAAGCGCACGCTGTCGCCCGGATCGACGGTGAGCACAGGCGGCAGGTCGCGCGAGAAGTGCCCATGCAGCGTGCGACGTTCGAGCGGGAGCTCGTGGATCACGCGAACAGCGAGCGGACGGCGGCGGTCACGCGAGCGACGGAAGGCATGTAGGCGTCCTCGATCGTCCAGTACGGATACGGCACGTCGAAGCCCGTCACACGCAAGACCGGCCCGCGGAGATCGAAGATCGCCTTCTCGGCGATGATCGCCGCCAGCTCGGCGCCGAAGCCAACCGTGCGTGGAGCCTCGTGCACGATCACGACGTGCCCGGTCTTCGCGACCGACGCAAGGATTGCGTCCTCGTCGAGCGGGCGCAGCGAGCGGATGTCGATCACCTCGCAGGACACGTCGAGCTCGTCGGCGGCGCGCTCGCAGACGCCGACCATCGCGCCGTAGGCGATCAGCGTCACATCCGTCCCCTCGCGCGCGATGCGCGCCTTGCCGAGCGGCACGACGTAGTCGCCCTCCGGCACCTCGCCGCGCGCGGTGCGATAGACGAGCTTCGGCTCGAAGATCACAACCGGGTCCGGGTCGCGGATTGCCGCAGCGAGCAACCCCTTCGCATCGGCGGGGGTCGACGGGATCGCGACCTTGATCCCCGGCGTATGCACGTAGTAGGTCTCGGGCGAGTCGTCGTGCAGCTCCGGCGCGCGCACGCCACCGCCATACGGCATGCGGATCGTGATCGGGAAGGTCATCTGCCCGCCGCTGCGCCAGCGATAGCGGCCGACATGCGTGATCAGCTGGTCGAGGCACGGATACGAGAAGGCGTCGTACTGCATCTCGCAGACGGGACGCCAGCCCGCCATGCAGAGGCCCACGGCAGTGCCGAGAATCCCCGCCTCTGCGAGCGGCGTGTCGACGCAGCGATTCGCGCCGAACCGCTCGAGCAGGCCCGCGGTCGCCCGGAAGACGCCGCCGGCACGCCCGACGTCCTCACCCATCACCATCACGTCACGGTCGCGCTCGAGCTCGACGTGGAGCGCGTCGTTCACCGCTTCGACGAGTGTCAGCTCAGCCATTGCGCATCGTCGGCGGCGGGTCGACATACGCGTTGCTGAACAGCAGCTCGGGATCGGGTGCAGGCGCGGCCTCCGCCGCGGTGATCCCGGCCCGGACGAGCGCCTCGGCGTCGCTGCGGAACGTCGTGGCCTGCTCGGCGCTCAAGATCCCGAGGCGCTTCAGGAACGCCTCGTACTGACCGACGCACTCACGCGCGCGCGCTTCTTCGACGCGCGCGAGATCGATGTAGGCG
>JACDGR010000028.1:2177-16334 GCA_013821525.1 Actinomycetota bacterium | reverse complement strand
ACGCGCGCGGGACATCGCTGGCTGCCGGCCGGCCCGCCGCCGCGCGATTCAGCGCAGCCGCCCGGCTGGATGCCAGGCCCCGACAAAGACGAACGCCTGTCAGACTGATCCCCTGGACCTTCTCGAGCGGATCGATGTGCACGTCCGCCGCCACGGCCTGATCGAGCCCGGCGGCTCCGTTCTCTGCCTGGTCTCCGGCGGCGCCGACTCCACGTGCCTCTACCACGCGCTGAGTGAGCTCGGCTACCGGCCGACTGCGCTCCATGTCGATCACCATCTGCGCGGCGACGCATCTGCGGGCGACGCGGAGTGGTGCAGTGAACGCTTCGCTGCCGAGGTCGTTTCGGCCGGGGGCACGACCGAGGCCGAGCTCCGCGAGGCGCGCTACGCGGTGCGAGCGGGGGAGCTGCGGGCGACGGGCCACACGCTCTCCGACCAGGTGGAGACGATCCTCTATCGGCTCGCGGCGAGCGGCACGACGACGGGGATCAAGGTGCGACGCGAGGACGGGGTGGTGCGACCGCTCCTCTGCGTCTGGCGCGAGGAGACCGAGGAGTTCTGCTCGGCGCGCGGTCTCGAATGGCGCACGGACGAGACGAACGCGGCCACGCTTCGTGGTCTGATCCGCGACCAGATCCTGCCGCTGCTCGAGCGGCTGCATCCGGCGGCGCGCGAGAACATCTTGCGTTCGCTCGACTCTCGGCCCACGATGCCGCCTGCGCTCGCGGAGCTCGTCGCCGCACCGGTCGGCTCCAAGCGCGTCGACCTGGGTGGCGGCGTTCAGGCGGTGCGCGAGTACGACCGGCTGTGGCTCGAGCACGGGCCGGTCGATCTCGACGGAGCGGTTACCTGGGGCGCGTGGCGCATCAGCTCCGAGCTGCCCGGCCTTAAGGTACGGGGATGGAGGCCAGGGGACCGGCTCGCAGGCCGCAGCAAGAAGGTGCAGGACGTCTTCGTGGACGCCAAGGTTCCGCGCTCCGATCGCGAGGGGTGGCCGCTCGTCGTGCGCGGTGCCGAGGTTCTCGCCGTGCCCGGCATCGTCGAGGTCGAGGGGGTGCGCGCCAGGCGTGTCGCCGACAGGACGTAGTCTGGACGGAACGATGAGTACGGAGCTCGAGCGTGGCGTCGGCGAGGTCCTGATCGACGAGGACCGGCTGCAGTCGCGGATCCGTGAGCTCGGAGACGAGCTCTCCGCCGACTACGCAGGACGCGAGTTGCTACTCGTCGGTGTGCTGAAGGGCGCGGTGTTCTTCATGGCCGACCTGATGCGCTCGCTCACCGTTCCCTGCGAGATCGATTTCATGGCGATCTCCTCCTACGGCGCCTCGACCGACTCGTCCGGCGTCGTGCGGATCCTCAAGGATCTCGACATCAACATCGAGGGGCGGCATGTCCTCGTCGTCGAGGACATCATCGACTCCGGCCTCACGCTCTCCTACCTGCTCAGGAATCTGGAGTCCCGCGACCCCGCGAGCCTCGAGATCTGTGCCCTCTTGACGAAGCCCGAGCGGCGCGAGATCGATGTGCCCGTGCGCTATGTGGGCTTCGAGATCCCCAACAAATTCGTGATCGGCTACGGGCTCGATTTCGCCGAGCGGTACCGGAATCTCCCCTATGTGGGGGTTCTCCACGCGGATTTGATGCCCGAAGGTGCGTAGCCGTTCGATTTTCGGAGATGAAGGAAGGGTTATTCCGGTGACAGCGGGAACATCCACTTGGCTACGCTGACCGAACACCTATCGTGAATCGTTTCCTCCGCAGCGCGTTCTTCCCCCTCATCGTGATCGTTCTGCTGGTCTGGCTCGCAAGTCAGACCTTGATCCCGAAGAATAAGAACGCCGAAAAACTGACGACGTCGCAGGCGATCGCGCAGGTGCAGGCGGGCGAGGTGCAGTCCGCGGAGTTCCAGCCGAGCAAGCGGGCGATCGTCCTCCAGCTGGCCGGTGGGAAGCACGCGACGGTGCACTACGCCTCCGACCAGGCGCAGGTGCGTTTCCAGGAGCTGCTGCAGACGAGCAAGGTGAAGTGGGACTCGAAGGGCGTCGGCGGTTTCTCGTGGACGGCCCTGATCGGATCGTTCCTGCCGTTCCTGCTGCTGATCGGTTTCTGGATCTTCCTGATGAACCAGGTGCAGGGCGGCGGCTCGAAGGTGATGAGCTTCGGCAAGTCGCGCGCGAAGCGGATGGCGCCAGACACGCCGAAGATGGGCTTCAAGGACGTCGCCGGCGTCGATGAGGCCGTCGAGGAGCTGCAGGAGATCAAGGAGTTCCTCGAGAATCCGAAGAAGTTCCAGGCGCTCGGCGCCAGCATCCCGAAGGGCGTCCTGCTCTACGGGCCGCCAGGCACGGGTAAGACACTCCTTGCGCGCGCCGTTGCAGGCGAGGCCGGGGTGCCGTTCTTCTCGATCTCCGGCTCGGACTTCGTCGAGATGTTCGTCGGCGTCGGCGCCTCACGTGTGCGCGACCTCTTCGAGCAGGCCAAGCAAGCCTCGCCTTGCATCATCTTCATGGACGAGATCGACGCCGTCGGCCGGCATCGTGGCGCCGGGCTCGGCGGCGGTCACGACGAGCGCGAGCAGACGCTGAACCAGCTGCTCGTCGAGATGGACGGCTTCGAGATGAAGGACAACATCATCCTGATCGCCGCGACGAACCGTCCCGACATCCTCGATCCGGCGCTCCTGCGCCCGGGTCGCTTCGACCGTCAGATCAGCGTCGACCGTCCCGATCGGAACGGCCGCCGCAAGATCCTCGAGGTGCACTCGAAGGGCAAGCCGCTGGCGCCTGCGATCGATCTCGACTCGCTCGCCGCGGGAACGCCGGGGTTCACTGGTGCAGATCTCCGCAACCTGATCAACGAGGCCGCGCTGCTCGCTGCGCGCCGAGGCAAGAAGGTGATCGAGCAGGACGAGTTGGAGGAAGGGATCATGCGGGTGATCGCCGGGCCTGAGAAGAAGGCGCGCCTCCTCTCCGAGAAGGAGCAGCGGATCACCGCGTACCACGAGATGGGCCACGCACTTGTCGGCCACTTCCTCGAGAACACGGACCCGATTCACAAGATCACGATCGTCTCCCGCGGCCAGGCGCTCGGTCTGACGATCTCCCTCCCGGGCGAGGATCGCTACCTGACGACGCGCAAGGCCCTGCTCGAACAGATCGCCATGACCATGGGTGGCCGCGCAGCCGAGGAGATCGTCTTCAACGAGATCACCACCGGCGCGTCGAACGACATCGAGAAGGTCACCTCGACCGCGAAGGCGATGGTCATGCGCTTCGGGATGTCGGAGAAGCTCGGCCCGCGCGTGCTCGGCCGGAGCAACGACATGCCGTTCCTCGGCCGCGACATGGGGAACGAGCCCGACTACTCCGAAGAGGTGGCGCGCGAGATCGACGACGAGATCCGCCGCATCATCGAAGAGGGCCACGACCTTGCGACGCGCGTCCTGCGCGACCACATCGACGACCTCCATCGGATCTCGCAGATCCTGATCGAGCGGGAGACGATCGACAAGGATCAGTTCGTCGCCCTGCTCGCCGGCGAGTCCGAGGATTCGGTGTTCCCGGATCCGGAGCCCGAGCCGCTGCCGGAGCCCGCCGCGGAGCCGAAGCGCGCACCGTCGGTGAAGCCGCGCCCGTTCCCGCTCCCGGGCGGCGCCGCAATGCAGCCGCCCGAGCCCGAAGCGTCCTGAGCCGGCGCGCTCTTCGCAGCACGTTCGCGTAGCCGTCTCCGAGCCGCGCGTGTCGCCGGCCGCTCGTCCACGCCAGGCTCTGCGAGCACGCTTTCGCATTTCAGCCCTGTGCGCTCGTAGCCCTGTGCGCTCGTAGCCCTGTTCGCACGTAGCCCTGTTCGCTCGTCGCGTTCAGCCTTCTAGGTTGTCGTCCTACCGTGCGGCGCCTATGCCGCCCTGCTGCACCCCGTGAGGGGCGGGGCATCCCACCCAGTGCGCTACAGGGTGCGCCCTTGCAGCCCGCCCCGCAAGGGCTGTGGACAAAACGTCACACACCAGTAACGGTGCCTGGCACCGTCTTTCGGGCTGCTCGCGAGAAAGGCGCGTCCTTGCTGCGCCGACGCGCTCGCTTCGGATTAGGTTGTTGGCATGTCCGCGCGGCCGCCGATCGAGCAGCGCTTCGTCCGCGGCTCCGTGATGGGCGTCCTCAACGTGACGCCCGATTCGTTCTCCGACGGCGGCGTGCACCTGCGCGTCGAGGCGGCCGTCACCTCGGCGTGGGGGATGCTCGAGGCCGGTGCTTCGATCATCGACGTCGGTGGCGAGTCCACCCGCCCAGGCGCTGAGCCGGTCGACGCAGCTGAGGAGCTCGCGCGGATCGAGCGCGTCCTTGTAGACCTGGGTGGCGCGCCGGTCTCGGTCGACACGTCGAAGGCGATCGTCGCCCGGCGAGCACTCGAGCTCGGCGCGGAGCTCCTCAACGACGTCACCGCCCTACGCGGGGATGCCGAGCTCGCAGGCGTCGTTGCCGACGCCGGGTGCTACGTCTGCTTGATGCACATGCTCGGCAAGCCGCGCACGATGCAAGACCACCCCGTCTACGACGACGTCGTCTCCGACGTGAAGCGATTCCTCGAAGAGCGACTCGCCTTCTCGGTCGCCGCAGGCGTTCGAGAGGAGCACGTCTGTCTCGACCCCGGCATCGGGTTCGGCAAGACGGCCGCACACAATTTCGAGCTCGTGCGCCGGCTGGACGAGCTCGTGGCGATCGGCAGACCGGTCGTGATCGGCTTCTCGCGCAAGAGCTCCCTCGGTGCGCTGACCGGAGCGAAGACCGGTTCGGCCGCGGCTTCCATCGGCGCTGCAGTCGCCGCGTTCGATCGCGGCGCGACGATCATCCGCGCGCACGATGTGCGCGACCACGTGGAAGCGCTCGCCGCAGCGCAAGCGGTGCGCGGCGCATGAAGGTCGAGCTACGCAGCGTCGAGCTCTTCGGCTTCCACGGCGCCTACGCAGAGGAGCAGCGCGACGGCCAGCGCTTTCTCTACGACGTCGAGCTCGAGGTCGGCGAGCGCGGCGCCGACGACGACCTGGCCTCCGCGATCGACTACACGGAGGTGGCCGCGACGATCAGTGAGGTGAACGAGCGGCGCTTCGACCTGCTCGAGGCGCTCGCGGCAACGCTCGCCGACACGCTGCTCGAGCGCTTCGCACCCGAGTCCGTGCTCGTGCGGGTGCGCAAGCCGGAGGTACGCCCCGCAGGGTTGACGGTCGAGTTCAGTGCCGTCACGGTCAGCCGGCCATGACGAAGGCATACGTCGGTCTCGGCTCGAACCTCGGCGACCGCGCAGCGCTGATCGCACGTGCGGCTGAGCTGATCGGCGCGACGCGCCTCTCGACCGTGCGTGAGACCGAGCCCTGGGGTCTCGCTGCACAGCCGATGTTCCTGAACGCCGTCGCCGAGCTCGAGACCGAGCTGACGCCACGGCAGCTGCTCGATCACCTGCTCGACGTCGAGCGCAGCCTCGGCCGCGAGCGCATCGGGCCGAGGTGGGGGCCACGCTCGATCGACCTCGACCTGCTGCTCTACGGCGACCGCACCGTGGAAGAGCCGGGTCTCGTCGTCCCGCACCCCCTGCTCCACGAGCGCCTCTTCGTGCTCGAGCCGCTCGCCGAGCTCGATCCGTTACGAAGAATCCCCGGAAAGGGCACAGTCCGAGAACTCCTCGCCGGGATACAATCAGCGCCGTGAGCCACCTCGACGAGCTCGACGAATTCGAGGCCGAGGCGGAGCTGCGGCTCAAGAAGGAATACAGCGCCGTCTTCAGCCTCTTCCGGTACTGCGTTCTCACCCAGGATGCGACGTATCTGTGCAACAAGCTCGACATGCAGTACGTCCCCCAGCCGAACTACCCGTTCTTCCACCTGAAGATGGAAGACGTGTGGGTGTGGGACAAGAACCGTCCGACCCGGATGATCCCGCGAGCCGAGGTCTACACCTCGAGCGACGTGACGATCGAGGAGCTTCGCGGCGAGGGTGACGAGCCGGTCCTCACCGCCGAGGCGCTCGCCAAGCGCATCGGTGAAGGTCGCAGCGAGATCGAAGACCTCTAGCGCTGCCGCTGGGGCGTTAGTCTCGTCTCGATGTTGCTGGCGATCGACTGTGGGAACACGCAGACCGTCTTCGGGCTGTTCGACGACGCGCAGCTGTCGGCGCAATTCCGCGTCGGCACCGACCGAAACCACACGGGTGACGAGCTCGCCGTCCTGATCCGCGCCTTCGTCGATCTCGAGACGCTCCACGGCATCGTCCTCTGCGCGTCCGTGCCGCAGCTCGTACGCGAATACGAAGGGTTCGCGGAGCGCTGGGCCGGTGTGGAGCTGCTCGTGCTCGGCCCGGGGGTCTCGACCGGCGTCCCGATCCGCTATGACGACCCGCGCGAGGTCGGCCCCGACCGGATCGCGAACGCGGTCGCCGCCCGGCAACGGCACGGCGTGCCGGCGATCGTCGTCGACTTCGGCACGTCGACGAACTTCGACGTGATCTCTGCAGCCGGCGAGTTCGCAGGCGGCGTGCTCGCACCCGGCATCGAGATCTCGATGGACGCGCTCTCCGCGCGGGCGGCGCGGCTGCCGAAGGTGCCGTTCGTCGCACCGGAGCGCGTGATCAGCCAGACCACGACCGCCGCCCTGCAATCGGGTCTCGTCTACGGCTTCGCGGGCCAGGTCGACGCAATCGTCGACCGGATCCGCGACGAGCTCGAGGCGCCGGACGCGATCGTCGTCGCCACGGGCGGTCTCGCCGACCTGATCGCGCCGCACACCCGGACGATCACGGCTGTCGATCCCGAGCTGACCCTGCACGGCCTCCGCCTAGTCTGGGAGCGAAACCGACCCACCCTCTGACCGCCTGCGCCGTAACCGCTGCGCGCCTGATCGCGTTTACGAGTTTCAAACACGTAACGAAGTCGGGGGAACTGCATGCTGCTCGCATCAATCTCAGGGAGCGTCGATCGCGCGTTCACGGTGTTCTTCGCGTGGCTCCCGGCTCTGCTCGGCGCCATCGTCGTGGTCGTGATCGGCTACTTCATCGCAAAGCTCGTCGGCAAGCTCGTCTATCGCGTCGCCAACAAGGCGGGGCTCGATCGCACGCTTCACTCAGGCCCGGGCGGCGGCGCCGTCGGGAAGATCACGCGACACCCCTCGAAGCTGCTCGGCACGATCGCGTTCTGGGCGATCTTGCTCAGCGCGATCTCCCTCGCCGTCTCCGTCTTGCACATCAAGGCGTTGACGGCGTTCATCGGAGCGGTCTGGGCGTATCTGCCGAACGTGATCGCAGCGCTCGCGATCTTCATCGTGGCGGGTCTGATCGCGACCGCCGTCGCAGGGCTCGCGAAGCGGGTGCTTGGCGACACCGGCATCGGCCGTGTGATCGCGACCGCTGTTCCGATCCTCGTCATGACGATTGCGACGTTCATGATCCTCGACCAGTTGAGGATTGCGCACAACATCGTCGTGATCACGTACGCAGCGTTGCTCGGAGCGATCGCGCTCGGATCCGCACTTGCCTTCGGCCTCGGCGGCCGCGCTGTCGCGGAGCGGATGCTGGAAGGCGCCTACGCCAGCACGCAGGAGAACAAGGAGCAGTGGAAGCGCGACCTCGATCACGGGCTTTCACGGGCAAAGGACGAGGCCGCGAACACGCAGGACGACGCGTGGAGCGAGAGCGGCACCAGCGAGTCGGCGACGCGTGTCGAGCGGTCGGACGGCCCGCGCTACGCGGTCACCGATACGCCGGCCGCGGATATCGAGCGGTAGACCGCTCAGCACACCCGAGAGGGGGCGGCGTCGGCCGCTCCCTCTCCACCTGCTGTTTTCAGCCCCCGCCGTAGATCGAGATCGGCAGCGAGTCGAGCAGGATCTCGTCGGACGGATCGGGCACCTCGTCGAGCAGCCGCTCGAGCACGAAGCGCGCGCCCGGTGCAGCCGCGAGCAGTCGCTGCTCGACCTCGTCGAGCGTCGGCAGCTGCACGAGCTCCTGCTTGAACGGGCGCGGGAAACGCCCCCGACCGAGGTACCACCCGTAGAACTTCTTCAGGAACCCGGACGCACGGTGCTCGCCGAGCTCCCGCACCGTCTCGCGCATGAAGAGCAGGAGCTCCGCCACGACCTCCTCGCGCGTCGGCTCGGAATCGTCACCCATGATCTGGCGCAACGCCCACGGGTTTCCCTGCGCGGCGCGGCCCACCATCACCGCCGCGGCGCCGGTCATTGCGAGCACCGACTCCGCGCGAGCGCGGGAGGTGATGTCACCGGAGGCGATTACGGGAACATCGACGAGCGCGACGAGCTCGGCCGTCAGCGAGTGATCAGCGGTGCCGGTGTACATCTGCTTCGCGGACCGTGGGTGCAGCGTGAGCGACGATGCGCCCGCCTCGACGAGCTGCGGCCCGACCGCGAGGCAGGTGCGTGACCCGTTCTCGACGCCGCGTCGCATCTTCACCGACACCGGCAGCGAGGTCGCCTCTGCGACGGCCGCGACGAGCCGGCAGGCGAGGCCGGGATCGTCGAGGAGCGACGCGCCGGCTCCCGTCTTCGTCACCTTCCTGACGGGGCAGCCGAAGTTCATGTCGACGAGGTCCGCTCCTGCGGCCTCGACCGCCCGGGCAGCCTCGGCCATCGCGCCCGGATCCGACCCGAAGATCTGGATTGCCAGCGGATGCTCGTCGCGGGAGACACGGAGATAGCCCAGGGTTCGCTCGTTCTTGTGCTGGATCCCGGCCACCGAGACCATCTCGGAGCAGACGAGGCCGGCCCCGTAGCGCCGTCCCTGCCTGCGAAATGCCTGCACACTGACCCCTGCCATCGGCGCCAGGACGAGGCGCCCCGGGATCTCGACGCCGCCGAGCTCCCAGTGCTGATGGAGGTCGATGTTCACAGTCTGTGAACTGTAGCCAGCCGCTCTTGCGGGGTTGTTGACGCCGCCGCTACCATTCCCGACCGTTTTCGGCATGGACTCGGTAGGGGTCAGGAGGCCTTTTTGAAGGAAGTCATTCTCACCGCAGAGGGCTACAAGAAGCTCCATCAGGAGATCGAGCTCCTGCGCGGCGACAAGCGTCGTGAGGTAGCTGAGCGCATTCGCGTCGCTCGCGAGTTCGGCGACATCGCCGAGAACGCCGAGTACGACGACGCGAAGAACGAGCAGGCGATGCTCGAGCACAAGATCGCCCAGCTCGAGGAGCGCTTGCTGACCGCGCGCGTGATCACCAAGAAGGAGATCCTGAAGGACGCGGTCTCGGTCGGATCGCACGTCCGCCTGCGCGACATGCAGGCGAACAAGACGTTCGAGTACCACATCGTCGGCTCCGCCGAGGCGAACCCGGCCGAGAACAAGCTCTCGAACGAATCGCCGGTCGGCAAGGCGATCATGGGTCATAAGAAGGGTGACGTGGTCGAGGTTGCTGCGCCGCGCGGCAAGCTCAAGTTCAAGGTGATGGAGATCAAGGCCGCCTGACGATCCGCCCGCGGGGCGGATCGGCGGACGGCACTCGGCGCCGTCGCCGGCGCGGCGGACGCCGCACACCTTTACGCTCGCACCGCATGGAAGTCGTGCGGCTCCGGCGGGACCAGATGGGTGCGGCGAGCGATCTGCTCGCGCGCTCGTTTCACGACGACCCGGCTTGGGTGTGGCTGATCCCTGACGCCGACCGGCGCAGGTCGCTCCTGCCCTGGCTCTTTCGGGTCGGCTTCGAGGTGACCGCCGCGGATGTCTACGGCGCCGTCGAGCCGGTCACCGCGCCCGATCCGATCGGAGTTGCGCGCTGGCTGCCGCCGGGTCGTCCGGCGATGCATGTCGGGGCAACGCTGAAGGCCCTCGTGACGACACCGTTCCGCCTCGGGGCGACGACGGGGTCGTTCCTCGCCTACGGCAAAGCGGTCGAAGAGCTGCGCTCGAAGGTCGCGCCGGGCGCGCACTGGTACCTGGCGGGAATCGGCGTCGATCCAGGTTCGCAGCGGCAGGGTGTCGGGGCGGCGCTCCTGCAGCCGGGGATCGCGGGCGCCGAAGCGGCGCGGCTGCCGACCGTACTGCTGACGAACAATGAGGCGAACCTGAGCTTCTACTCCGGCCACGGGTTCTCGGTCGTCCGCGAGGGGCGAACGCCCACAGACGGGCCGATGGCCTGGGCTATGGTCCGCTCGCCGTGACGAGCCCACCGAAGAGGTTCCCCGATCGCGACCAGATCGCGGCCGTGCGCGACGAAGCGGAGACGCTCGAAAACGGCGTCGAGGGAGACGAAACCCGGAGGCTCGCCGGACGCGTGCTGGCGCGCCGCGACATGGGCAAGCTCGTGTTCCTCGACCTCGTCGACCGCTCGGGACGAATCCAGCTCCTCTGCCCGCAGGCGCGCACCGGTGAGGTCGAAGTCCACCTCGGCGACATCGTCGGCGCCGTCGGAAAGCCGACGAAGAGCCGACGGGGCGAGCCGTCGTTGATCGTCGACGAGCTCGTCTTGCTGAGCCGCA
The DNA here is from genome assembly GCA_013821525.1 of Actinomycetota bacterium. GTDB lineage: Bacteria > Actinomycetota > Thermoleophilia > Gaiellales > Gaiellaceae > PALSA-600. The sequence continues at coordinate 5,863 of JACDGR010000028.1, read as the reverse complement.
TTCGGTCGCCGCTTCCCGACACGTTCCACGGGCTGACCGACATCGAGCAGCGCTATCGCCGCCGATACCTCGATCTGCTGATGAACGACGAGACGCGCGAAACATTCTTGCTTCGTTCGAAACTGGTGGGGGCGATTCGCGACCACCTGGACGGTGAGGGCTTCGTGGAGGTCGAGGTGCCGATTCTCCAGCCGCGCTACGGCGGGGCGTTCGGCCGCCCCTTCGTCACCCATCACAACGAGCTCGGCATGGACCTTTATCTCCGAATCGCGACGGAGCTCTACCTGAAGCGCTTGATCGTCGGAGGCCTCGAGCGGGTCTACGAGATCGGCCGGGTGTTCCGAAACGAAGGCGTCTCGTACAAGCACAACCCCGAGTTCACGATGCTCGAGTGGTACGAGGCGTATGCGGATTACCGCGACACGATGGTCCGCATGGAGACCCTGGTCGAGGCTGTCGCGCTGGCCACGATCGGGACGACGAAGATCCACTATCGCGGCCACGAGATCGACGTGAAGGCGCCGTGGAAGCGGATGAAGCTCGTGGACGCGCTGCAGGAGCACGGCGTCTGGTCGTCCGACGCGGTCGAGTTGCGGCAGATCCTCGAGAACCGGGGAATCGACACGACCCTCGACAAGACCTACGCCCAGCTGATCGACCACGCGCTGACGAACTACGTCGAGCCGCGTCTGATCGAGCCGACGTTCCTGCACGACTATCCGGTCGCGCTCTCGCCGTTCGCCCGCTTCGTGGACGGGAGCGAGGAGATCGTCGAGCGCTTCGAGGGCTTCATCGGCGGGACGGAGCTGTGCAACGCTTTCAGTGAGCTGAACGACGCCGAGGAGCAAGAGCGGCGCTTCCAGATGCAGAAGGAGGAGGGCGCCGGCGGGAACGTCGAGGCGGAGCCCGGCGATCCGGATTACGTCGAGGCGCTCTCCTACGGCATGCCACCGACGGGCGGGCTCGGCTTCGGCATCGACCGGCTGGCGATGATGGTGCTCGGGAAGGACTCCGTTCGCGACGTCATCCTCTTCCCGGCACAGCGCTCGAAGGCCTGAACAGCCCGGCGGGGCCCGCTCCGGCAGCACACCCGCAAGGGGGAGTACCATGCCCTTTCCAGAAAAGGCCAACGGGTACGTGCCGCTTCTCAGGCGGAAGAGAGGTCACCGAGTGTTCGAGAGATTCACTGAACGGGCTCGCCAGGTCGTCGTCCTCGCCCAGGACGAGGCGCGGGCGCTCAAGCACAACTACATCGGCACGGAGCACATCCTGCTCGGCCTTCTGCGCGAGGAAGAGGGTCTCGCTGCACGGGTCCTCGAGTCACTCGACATCACGGTCGAGGAAGTCCGCGCACAGGTCGCGCGCATCGTCGGCCAGGGCGACGAGGTGACGACGGGCCAGATCCCGTTCACCCCGCGCGCCAAGAAGGTGCTCGAGCTCGCACTCCGCGAAGCGCTGTCACTCGGGCACAACTACATCGGCACCGAGCACATCCTGCTCGGGCTCGTGCGCGAGAACGAGGGCGTCGCTGCACGCATCCTGCTCGACTTCGACGCGGACGCCGAGAAGATTCGCAACGAGATCATCCGCATGCTCTCTGGGCCCGGTCGCCGCCAGGGCGGCACGTCAGGCGGCACGGGCGAGAAGGGCAAGAGCTCGAAGCTGCTCGACCAGTTCGGCCGCAACTTCACGAAGCTCGCGAGTGAGGGCAAGCTCGATCCCGTCGTCGGTCGCCAAACCGAGATCGAGCGGATCATGCAGATCCTCTCGCGGCGCACGAAGAACAACCCGGTCTTGATCGGCGAGCCCGGCGTCGGCAAGACGGCCGTCGTCGAGGGGCTCGCGCAGCGGATCTCCGCGAACCAGGTGCCCGACATCCTCAAGAACAAGCAGATCTACAGCCTCGATCTGGCGGCGCTCGTCGCCGGGTCGAAGTACCGCGGCGAGTTCGAGGAGCGGCTGAAGAAGGTGATGAAGGAGATCACCCAGCGCGGCGACATCATTCTCTTCATCGACGAGTTGCACAACCTCGTCGGCGCGGGCGCGGCAGAGGGCGCGATCGACGCGGCCTCGATCCTGAAGCCGGCGCTCGCCCGGGGCGAGCTGCAAACGATCGGTGCGACGACGCTCGACGAGTATCGGAAGTACCTGGAGCGCGACTCTGCGCTCGAGCGGCGCTTCCAGCAGATCCGCGTCGAGGAGCCTTCGACCGACGACACCGTGCAGATCCTGCGCGGCCTGCGCGACCGGTATGAGGCGCATCATCGGTGCAAGATCAGCGACGAGGCCCTGGAGGCGGCGGCAACCCTCGCCAGCCGGTACATCCAGGACCGCCAGCTGCCGGATAAGGCGATCGACCTGATCGACGAGGCAGCGTCGCGCATGCGCATCAAGACGATGACGGCGCCACCGCGCTACCGCGAGCTCGAAGACGAGATCGAGAAGGTCCGCAAGGACAAGGAAGACGCGATCGAAGGCCAGGAGTTCGAGAAGGCAGCCTCCCTGCGCGACAAGGAGCGCAAGCTCACGCAGAAGAAGCGCGAGCTGGAAGATCAGTGGCGCGACACCGAGCAGACCGAGCAGCCCGAGATCGGCGAGGAAGAGATCGCCGACATCGTCTCGATGTGGACGGGGATCCCGGTGTTCAAGCTGACCGAGGCCGAGTCCCAGCGTCTCGTCCGCATGGAAGAGGAGCTGCACAAGCGCGTGATCGGGCAGGACGCCGCGATCGTCGCGGTCTCCAAGTCCATCCGTCGCGCGCGCGCAGGGATCAAGGATCCGAAGCGGCCGACCGGCTCGTTCATCTTCCTCGGGCCGTCGGGCGTCGGGAAGACCGAGCTTGCGCGCACGCTCGCCGAGTTCCTGTTCGGTGACGAGGACGCGATGATTCAGATCGACATGTCGGAGTACATGGAGAAGCACGCCGTCTCACGGCTCGTCGGCTCGCCGCCCGGCTACATCGGGTACGACGAGGGCGGCCAGCTGACCGAGGCCGTGCGGCGCAAGCCGTACTCGGTGATCCTCTTCGACGAGATCGAGAAGGCACATCCGGACGTCTTCAACATCCTCTTGCAGATCCTCGAGGACGGGAAGCTCACCGACTCGCAGGGTCGCAAGGTCGACTTCCGCAACGTGATCGTGATCATGACCTCGAATATCGGGTCGACCTCGATCTCCAAGAACCAGGCGCTCGGCTTCAACCTCTCCGACGAGCAGGGGTTGAGCTACGACGACATGAAGACTCGCGTGATGGGCGATCTGAAGAAGGTCTTCCGCCCCGAGCTGCTGAACCGGATCGACGAGATCATCGTCTTCCCGAAGCTGGCGAAGGATGAGATCTTGCAGATCGTCGACCTGATGCTCAACCGCCTGCGTGTGCAGATGGCCGAGCACGAGGTGACGATCGAGTTGACCGACGAGGCGAAGGACCTGCTCGTCGAGAAGGGCTACGACCCCGCGATGGGTGCCCGCCCGCTGCGCCGTGCGATCCAGCGCTACATCGAGGATCCGCTTGCCGACTACGTGCTCGGCCGCCAGTTGCAGCCCGGCTCGACCATCCTCGTCGCCCGCAAAAACGACGAAGAGGTCGACATCACGGTCCTCCCGCCGTCACCGCCGGAGGCGATCTCGGTCGCCGCCGCACCCGATGCGCCACCGGAGGATCTGACAGCCGAGTAGTTCGGCGA
>JACDGR010000028.1:0-2167 GCA_013821525.1 Actinomycetota bacterium | reverse complement strand
GGCCCCTCGATTATTCGGAGAGCTGCCAGACGTCGTTGCGCAGCAGCGGCACGACGGTTCCATCCGGGAGAACCGCGTCGACGTCGACGCTCGGGCCGCCGACCATGAAGTCGGTATGCACCGTCGAGACGTTGACGCCGTCGCCGGGCGCGCCTTCGACTGCCTCAGCGTAGGCACCGCCATAGGCGACGTGACAGGTGGCGTTCTCGTCGAAGAGCGTCTCGAAGAACGTCAGCCCGGTCTCGCCGATGCGAGAGGTGCCGTCGACGAGCGCAACCTCGCCGAGGAAGCCTGCGGTGTCGTCAGTCGTCAGCTGGCCCTGGATCACCTCTTCGCCCTCCTCGGCTCGTACATCGATGATCCGCCCGCCCTCGAACCGCACCTCCAGTCCGCGCACGATCCGGCCGTAGAGCGCGAGTGGCCGCGTCGAGCGCACATGACCCTCGGTGCGGCGCGCGTCCGGCGTCGTGAAGACCTCCTCGGTCGGCATGTTCGCGACGTACGGAAGGCCGAGCGCCGTCTGGGACTCGACGCCCTGCCAACGCGACTCGGGCAGCAGTCCGACCGTCAGGTCGGTGCCCGGCCCGCGGAAGTGGATCGCGTCGACGCGCATGTCGTTCAGAGCCTTCGCCCGCCGTCCGATGCGCTCGACGTGTTCCCGCCAGGCGCCGACCGGATCGTCCATGTCGAGCCGCACGCAAAATTCGACGATCTTCCAAAGCCGTTCCACGTCGGGCTCGCCGAACATCTGCTTCGCCCAGCCTGCGTTCGGAACGCCGACCACGGTCCAGTTGTTCAGCTGCTCGTTGACCTGCCTGCTGTTCTCCTCTGCGAGCTCGAACATCCGGGCGCGCCCGACGCGGTCGCCGGGCAGGTCTGCGAGCAGATCGGGCTCGGCGTCGCCGGTCAGCGCAACGACCGCGGCGCGCTCGTCGCCGATCTGCTTCGCGCGCTGCAGGAGCCACGGTGGCGTCCACGAGAGAACGTCCTCGGGCGCGCCTTCGATCAGCGCGCGACGGATGTGTTGGTCGGTGTAGAGCACGTCCACGTAGCGCGCCCCCGCCTCGTAGGCTGCGCGTGTCACCGCACGCGCGACATCCGCGTGCTCGATGCGCGCAAGCACCTCTACGAGCTGTCCAGGCTGCACGTTCGCGCCCACCTGGACGGCCAGCTCCGCGTAGCGCTTGATGCGATCGGTCACTCCGCGAGCTGCCAGATGTCTTCGCGAATGATCGCGACGGCCTCGCCGGTCGCCGTCAGGCCGTCGACCTCGAGTTGCGGACCGCCGACCATGAAGTCTGTGTGCACCGTCGAGATGTTGATGCCCTCTCCGGCGTCTCCCTCGAACGTCTCCGGAATCCCGAAGCCGTAGGCGATGTGGCAGGTCGCGTTCTCGTCGTAGAGCGTGTCGAAGTACGTGATCCCTGTCTGCCCGACCCTCGAGCTGCCGTCCACGAGCGCGACCTCGCCGAAGTAGCGGGCGCGCTCGTCGCTGTCGAGCTGGCCGCGCACGAGCTCGGCGCCGTGCGAGGCTTCGACGTTCGTGATGCGGCCTTCCATGACCGTGAGCTTTAGGCCCTCGACGACGTCACCGAGAAGCGCAAGCGGCAGCGTCGAGCTGATCGTGCCCTCCGCACGACGACAGTCCGGCGTCGTGAAGATCTCCTCGGTCGGCATGTTCGGGACATACTCCCGACCGTTCGCGGTTCGGAAGAGCGCAGACATCCACCGCGCCTCCTGCAGCAGGCCGATCGTGAAGTCGGTCCCGGGGCCGCGGTAGCGGAGCGCGTCGAAGCGGCGCTTGTTCAGCTGCGCCGCACGTGTTTCGAGCCGAGACATGTGCGCGCGCCACGCCGCAACCGGATCGGCGTCGTCGAGGCGCGTGCACGTTGCAACCGCCTGCCAGAGCCGCTCCACATCCGGCTCGCCGAAGACCCGCTCGGCCCAGCCGGCGTTTGGATACGCGACACCCGTCCAGTTGATCTCGCGCGCGACCATCTGGTCGCGGATGATCTCGTTCAGCTCCTTCATGCGGGCGCTGCCGACGCGCGCGCCGTCGAGGTCGCTGAGCAGGTCGGGCTCGGGGTCGCCCGTCGTGGCGATGAACGCGTTCCCGCTGAACGCGCGCGCCTTCTCCTGCACCCACTCCGGGGTGTGTGTGAGTGCC
>JACDGR010000372.1 GCA_013821525.1 Actinomycetota bacterium | reverse complement strand
TCGTCGACCACGGGTCGGTGGGCGCGCCGGCCGTGCCGGTCGTCGCCGGGGGCGCCGGGTGCGTGACCCTCCGGTTCTCGATCGCGGCGCCCGTCGGCAAGCGCGTCGTCGTCGCCAAGCAGTTGTACGTCGGCTGGTCGAAGCCGAAGCCGGTCGTCCACCTGCGCCTGCACTTCGACCGCCTCCTCGTCCGCCGCGCGATGGATCCCGCGTGCGCGCCGGACAAGCCTTCCTGCCCGAGCGCAGCCGAGTCGACGCTGACCGGACAGATCACGAGCGGCCCCGGCGAGTGGCAGCTGACCTGGAGCGTCGACGGCATCTGGGGCTCGTGGCCGGGGACGCTCCTCGCACGTGACGGGTCGAAGTTCGCCGGCCGGCAGTCGGTCGACTTCTATGTGCCGGCGGGCGGGTCTTGGACGCTCGTCACGCTGGCGCGCGAGTGCGACTTCGGTGCGGTGCCGAGCTTCGACGGCGCCGGGCATCCGATGGTGCCGTGTCCGCGCACGCTCGAGGTCGGCAACTCGAAGGGCGACGACTATGGTGGCTCGATCGGCGTCACGTTCCCGTCGCTCGCACGTAGCCTCGGACGGCACGTCACAGACGCGACGACGACCGGCTCGACCTGTCCGCCCTCGAACGTCCACGGCTGTTACCAGCTGACCTACACGGTCAGCCGCGTCGGCTGACTTAAGACAAGGAGACCCGATGACGAAGAACCCGCTCTCCCAGCTCGCCTCGCTCGGCGAAGAGGTGCTCGGCAAGGCCTCTCAGAATCCGACCGCAGCCCGCGTCCTCCACAGCGCCATGCAGCTGAAAGACCACGTCGACGACCTCTCGAAGCGCGTGCGTGGCCTCGAGCAGCTCGAGCGGCGCATCGTCCAGCTCGAGCAGCGCATCACCACGCTCGAGGGAGCGAAGACGCCTGCCAAGAAACCCGCTGCAACCGGCAAGCCCGCGGGCGCGAAGAAGCCGCCGAGCGCCCCGAAGACTGACTAGGGTCGTACGCGGATGCGGAGCGCGCCCGGCACGACGTCGAAGACCGCCGGGGTCGTGCCCACCTGTTCGCCCTCGACCTCGATCGGGAGCGGCTCGGCCGAGTCGACCGCGACACGCGCGCTGCGGACAACGTCGACCTTCGCGTGCAGCACGTGCTTGCCCTTGTAGATCTTCGGCGCCGTCGTCAGGAAGTCGAGCTTCCCGACGTCGCCGATCAGCACGACGTCGAACAGGCCGTCGTCGGGCTGCGCGTCGGGCGCGAGCTTCATCCCGCCGCCGTGCCAGACGCCGTTGGCGACGACGATGTCGTGCATGCGGCCGCGTCGCTCGCCATTATCGAGCTGCACCGTCACCTCGGTGTTCTGCCAGGCGAGGAATTCGCGAGTCAATGCGTAGAAGAACGTCGCCTTCGCGCCGAGCGTCTTCGACATGCCGTTCGCTCGTTGGGCGACTGCACCGCTCATGCCGACCGACCCGACGTTCGCAAACCAGCGCTCGGCGTCCTCGCCTTTTGGCGTGCGGAAGCGGACGCGCCCCGCGTCGATCGTGCGCGCCCGGCCGATCAGCGCGGTCTGCACCGCTCCTTCGAAGGCTGTCGGGATGCCGTAGGTGCGCACGAAGTCCATGCCCGTGCCGAGAGGAATGGTGGCCAGGTCGACATTGCGCCCGGCGATGCCGTTCACGACCTCGTTCAGCGTCCCGTCGCCGCCGACGGCAACGACGAGCGTCGCGCCCTCGTCGACGGCCTGCCGCGCGAGCTCGATCAGGTGCCCCGGCCGCTCGGAGAATCGCGTCTCACCGGTGAGGCCGAGTTGGGCGGCTCGCCCAACGAGCTCGGGCCAGCGCTTACCCGTCGCCCCGCTTGCAGAGGCGGGATTGACGAGGAACGTGGTGCGGTCGGCGCTAGTCAGCGGTCGCGACGGCGAGGGCGATCTTCGTCATGCGGTCGACGGCTGCGCGCAGGTCGTCGTCCGAGATGCGCTTGAACTCGCCTTCGACGACGATGTCGCTGACGGTTAGCAGGCAGCCGGCCTCGACGCCGCGCAGCGCGCCGATCGTGAAGAGGACCGAGGCCTCCATCTCGACAGCGAGCACGCCGCGCTTCGACCAGCGCTCGTACTGCCCGGCGTCCGGGTTGTAGAACAGGTCGCTCGAGACGATCGGCCCGACGCGCACGTCCTGTCCGATCTGCTTCGCCGTGTGCACTGCGCCGTGAATCAGGTTCCACGAGGCGGTGGGGCAATGCGGCTCGTTCGCGACGAGGTGCATGGCCGTCGAATCCGCAGGCACCGCGGTGAGCGCCACGATCAGATCGCCGAGCGCGTGGTCGGGCTGGAGCCCGCCACAGGTGCCGACGCGAATCAGCCGCTTGCACCCGAGCTGCACGAGCTCCTCGAACACGATCGCCGCACCCGGGCAGCCCATGCCGGTGCCCTGCACGGAGACGGGTTTCCCCTCGTAGGTGCCGGTGTAGCCGAGCAGGCCGCGCTCCGAGTTGCGTTGCACGACGTCGTCGAGGTAGGTCTCCGCGATGTACTGCGCGCGCAGCGGGTCTCCGGGAAGGAGAACCGCCTCTGCGTACTCGCCTGGCTCTGCGCGGACGTGGATCGGCATGCGGGCCGAGCTTATAGAACAATCGCGCGATGAAAATCATCGACCCGACGACGGAGCAGGTGCTTCGCTTCTGCAGCCGTGCGCCGATCGAGCGGGTGTTCCTCGAGGACGTGTGCCGGCGCGGGCTCGGACGCTTCGTCGCGACGGTCGGTGCCGACGGCGAGCTGCGTGCGCTCTGTCACGTCGGAGCGAACCTCGTCCCGTCGGGCGAGCTGTGCGGCGACTTCGCGGATGCGGCGGCCGAGGGAAGCTCACGGATGATCATCGGCGAGGCAACCGCGGTCACGGAGCTGTGGGAAGCCGCGCGCTACCGCCTCCCTTCGGCCCGCGAGGATCGCCCGGGCCAGCCCGTCTATGCGCTCTCGTCGCCACCTCCCTCAGGTGAGACGGGGTTGCGCGAAGCGCGTCCGTCCGATCTCGAGCGATTGCTTCCAGCGTGCGCGGCGGCGCATCAGCTCGAGCTTGGGATCGATCCGCTCGCGGCCGATCCCGAGTCCTTCCGCTGGCGCACGCTCACGCAGCTCGACGAGGGCCGTAGCTGGCTGTGGCTCGAGGACGGTGTCGTCCGCTTCAAGGCGGAGGCGTCGGCCTGGACGCCCGCTGCGGTGCAGATTCAGCAGGTGTGGGTCGACCCGGAGGCTCGTGGCCGCGGTGACGGCGCGCGTGGCCTGCGCGACCTCTGCAGGCTCCTGCTCGCCGAGACGCCGCAGGTGTGTCTCTTCGTGCGGAGCGAGAACGCGCCGGCGATCGCTCTCTACGATGCGATCGGGATGCAGCGTGTGCTCGAGTATCGGAGCGTGCTCTTTTGAGGTTTCGGCAGCTCGTACGG
>JACDGR010000371.1 GCA_013821525.1 Actinomycetota bacterium | reverse complement strand
GGTACGGATCCTGCCAGTACCTGGCTTCCTTCGTTCCGTACATGTGGACGGCCATTTGCGTCTCTTGGAATTGGCGCGAAAAGATCGCCTGCATCCGAGCCATATCGGTCGCCCCACCGACATTCGCGAACTGCGCCACGTGACCCAACTCGTGTAGGAGTTCCCCAACGGTGTAGTCGTATGAACTCGATCCACTACCGGGGGTGGTCAGGGTTACGTGGTTCCCCTCCGCATAGGCGGATCCGGTCTTGCTCCCAATCGTGATCTCTACGTCGGACAGGTCGACGTTAAGATCGTCGAATACCGTAACCGCTGCACGGACCCCACGTAGCGAGGCACGCGCGAGACCGGCACCATGCGCGCATGCGCAGACGCTACACGGGTGAGCAACGGTCGGCTCTGGTCGACCTGGTGAGGGCCGGGCGAGCCACGGTATCCGAGGCCGCAGTGCGGGCGGGAGTGACGAAGTCGACGGCGTACGGCTGGATGCAGCAGGCTGCTGCAGGGAGAGGGAACCGAAGGAACGCCGAGTCACGCGGGGGGGCGGGGAGGACGCGACCTATGGCCCCACCGACGTTCGTGCGGCTGGTGCGCGCCGGCGATCTGGTCACGACGGTTGCCGTACGGATCGGTGGTGCCGAGATCGAGGTGCGGCGTGGCTTTGATGCGGACCTCCTGCGCGCGGTGGTGCAGGCGCTGCAGGGAGGCGCGGCGTGATTGCGCAGGGCTTGCCGATCTATGTGGCGCTGGATCCCGTGGATATGCGATTCGGCGCAGAACGGCTCGGCGCTCTGGTGCGGGAACGGATGCGGGCCGAGCCGCGAACGCGAGCGCTCTTCGCTTTCGTCGGCAAGCGAGGGCACAGCATGAAGGTTCTGACCTGGGACGGCACCGGAACGATCGTGATCCACAAGAAGCTCGACGCGGGCCGGTTCGAGCTGCCGCGGTCCACCGGGCCGGGCGAACAGCATGTTTTGGTGAGTGACGCGATCTTCGAGGTGATCCACAAAGGCGTCGCGGTTGCACCGCGCGCCGCTCGGCGACGAATTCATTGAGCGCGGCGCACAATATTCTTGCGAAGCACGATCGTGGTCGCGTACTGGTGACTTCGTGAGCACGCCGCCGGAACCGCGCCGAGCAACGTTGTCGGGGGAGGAGGCGGCAGGGCTCGTCGCGGCGCTTCAGAGCGAGCTGGTCGGGATGAAGGCCGAGATGGGGGCGAAGATGGCCTCACTCGAGGAGACGATCGCGAACCTGGCGCAGGAGAACATGCTGCTCAAGCGGCGGCTGTTCGGGAACAAGACGGAGCGCAACCACACCAGCGAGGCGCAGCTGGCACTGGGCGACCTGCTTGCAGCCGAGGCGCGGCTCCAGCAGGAGCTGGACGCGGCGGTGGCGAAGGCGGAGAAGGAGACGGGCGCGGAGTCGAATCCGCCGGGCGAGCGAGCCAAGCCGAAGGGGCGCCGCGACCTGTTCGCGAGCAACCTGCCGCGCAGTCTGGTGGAGATCTTCGACGAGGAGCTGGAAGCCAAGGGATGCCGGCGCATCGGCTTCGAGGAGAGCAAGCAGCTCATGTTCCGGCGCGGCGGCTTCTCGGTGCTGGTCAAGCGGGTGGCCAAATACGAGGTCATCGAAGCCGGCGCGCCGACAGTGGTCACGGTGCCGAGCCCGGAGACGCTGTTCCCGCGGGCGCTGCTGCATACGTCGACGGTGACCCACTTGATGGTGTCGAAGTTTGGGCTCGGCGTGCCGCACTACCGGCTCGAGCGAGATCTGGCCGACCAGGGCGTGGCGCTCGATCGCGGGACGATGGGCCGGTACGTGGAGCACGCGGGCAACACGCTGGGCGCGACGATCGTGCAGGCCATGTGGGCGGACGCGATCGCGAACGCGCAGGTGATCTCGACGGACGCCACGGGGGCCCTGATCCAGCCGGCCAAGGCGGGTCCAGACGGCCTAGCGCAGGCGTGCAAGAAGGGACACTTCTTCACGGCGGTGGTCGACTGCGACGCGATCCTGTTCGCGTACGTCGAGCACCACAGCAGCGACAGCGTCAAGCAGCTGTTCGGAGGATTCGGCGGCTACCTGCAGGCCGACGCGAGCAACGTCTACGACGTTCTCGCGCGCGGCCGGCCGAAGGACACCGACGAAGGCGTGACGCTCGTTGGGTGCTTCGCGCATCTGCGACGCTACTTCTTCGAGGCGGCGATCTGCCGCTATCCGGTTGGTGTGCAGGGCCTGATGCGGATCCGCGCCATTTACGCCGCCGATCAGGCGGTGAGCCGGGCAGCGGCGACTGAGCGCCAGGCGCTCCGCGAGCGGCATGTGCGGCCGCTGGCGACCAGTCTCTTCGACTGGGCGCGCGGCGCGCGCGAGGTCACGCCGGGTCGCAACCTCGCGACCAAGGCGCTCGGGTACGCCGTCAACCAAGAGGCGGAGCTGCTGCGGGTGCTCGACGACAGCAAGCTGCCGCTGGACAACACGCGGTCCGAACGCGCGCTACGAAAGATCGTCGTCGGGCGCAAGGCGTGGATGTTCTACGGGAGCGACACCCACGCCGAGGCCGCCGCGGCCATCTTCAGCGTCATCGCCTCCTGCCGCCTCCATCGCCTCGACCCATTCGCCTACCTGGATGAGATCCTGCGCGTCCTGCCGTACTGGCCGCGGGACCGATATCTCGAGCTCGCGCCGAAGTACTGGCAAGCGACGCGTGGCCGGCTCAGACCCGAGGAGCTGGCGGCTCCTCTCTCGGCGTTCGAGATCCCACCGGCCGAAACGCCGGCGACGGCCCCCGCCCGCCCGTCGCCGCATTGACGGCCTCGCCCCTTGAGCACGGGCCCGATCCGCGTGCAACCGTGGGGTCCGTGCAGCGCTTACCCAGCTCGTGCGTCCACTCGTGAAGGACAGGCGATCCAGAAGCGGTCGGATCGGCGCGTCCTTCGCGCGGAAGAAGCGGACCTTACGTCGATAGGGGTGGAACCCACTCCCCGCATCGACTTCGTAAACAGCGTCGTCGCGAACTCGCCCTGCCGCGGTGAACGCGTTGACCGGCTCGCCGCCATCCAGTCGTTCGCGCGGGGAGTAGTAGACGATGATGTCGCCGCGTCGAAGCCTCCGAACCGGCGAGAGCTTGCCGTGTCCGAGCTGACAGAAGCCGCCCTTCATCGCCAGCCGGACATGGTCGCGACTGGCGACGCCGATCCAATACGCCATCAGCCCGCGGTTCCGGCGGTATGCGTCTCGCGAAGGTCGTAGATGATGGGGTCGAAGCTGGTAGCGATCGCCGCGGCCGCTTGCATGTGCGGCTGCGCCTAAGGGTGTTTCAGCATGGCGTCAAAGTGTTCCTGGCTTCGCCACTGCGCGTAGTTCGCGACATAACGCCGGTCTCGGCTGAGATGCAGGTTCGCCGATACGAAGCCAGGCAGGTGCCGCATGGTCTCCTCCGTTG
>JACDGR010000370.1 GCA_013821525.1 Actinomycetota bacterium | reverse complement strand
GTCCTGTCCCCTGTCGTCGTCTTTTGGGTGCTCGGCGGGTTCGCCGCGACGGGTGGTTGCAGCGTAACCCCTCCACGAGCGACGTGTAGCTGAGGACCAGCAGGCATGGCACGCGCGGTCTCAAGGAGATCCGCCCATGCACTCGAAGTCGCCGGTTTCGCCGTTCAATCTCCGCCGCTGGACGGAGCACGATGCCCGCCACGCGCTGGATGCGCTGGAGCGCTCGCGCAAGGGCGTCGCCGTTTTCGCGGCCGAGCATGGAATCGACCCGCAGCGCCTCTACGCCTGGCGCCGCCGGCTCGGCGGAGCCGAGCCTACTACGTTCCAGGAGCTGATCGTTCGACCGCCGCCGCGGCTCTCGCTCGCCGCTGGCGCGGCCGCGTTCGAGCTCGCGTTGCCCACCGGCCTGGTCGTCCGCGTGCCCGCGTCCTTCGATGCGTCCGCGCTGGATCGCCTGCTCGGCGTTCTGGAGAGGCGCGCGTGCTGAGCCTTCCGCCGAGCGTCCGCCTGTTCGTGGCCACGCAACCCGTCGACGGACGCAAGGGCCCTGACAGCTTGATGGCGCTCGTGCGCGACGTGCTCCGGCTCGACCCGCTGAGCGGACACCTCTTCATCTTCTTCTCCAAACGATGCGACCGCGTCCGCATCGTCTACTGGGATCGCAATGGTTACGCGATGTGGACCAAGCGTCTCGAGAAGGGGCGTTTTCGCCCGACCTTCTCGAGCGACCGGCGCCTGTCGTCGCTCGCCATCGAGGCCGCGGAGCTGGCGCTGATCGTCGAGGGGATCGAGCTCGCGGGGGCGCGGCGTCGACCGCGATGGCAGCCCTCGGCGCTGCCCGCGTAAGAAATCGACGGCGCCCGGGAATTTGCCTGCCGTCCGCATCGTTGAAGACAACGACGATGGCTTCACGCGAGAAAATCACTCCCGCCTTCGCGCCCGATCTCGAGGACCTCCGCGCGTGGCTCCAGAAGATGCTCGCCGGGCTGCGCTTCGTGGAGCTGGTCACCGCCGTCCTCGCGCTCATCGCGCGCATGCGCGACCTCAACACCGAGCTGGTCGCGCAGCTCGCGCATCTGCGTCGCGCGCGCCCGCGCTCGGAGACTCTCCGTCGGCTCGAGCGCCAGCTCGTGCTACCGCTCGGCGACCTCACCGTGCCCAGCCCTCTTTCCCTCGAAGACGACACGACGACCGACGAGAAGAAGAAGAAGCGTCGCGGGCGCCACCCCGGCCGCGGCGCGCCGCCGGCGCATCTGCCGCGTGTGCCGGTCTTCAACCGCGTGCCTCCCGAGCTGCGCATCTGCCCGCAGTGCGGCGCCACGATGACCACCGTGAGCCACTCGAGCTGCCTCGTGCTCAACGTCATCCCCGCGCGCGTCTTCGTCGAGGAGCGGCTCGACGAGACCGTCGCGTGTCCCAACGACGACACGATCGTCTCGGCCTCCCCCCCGCCGCAGATCGTGGAGCGCGGCAAGCTCGCCGACGCGCTCATCGTCGAGGCCGTCTGCGACAAGTACCTCGAGCACCTGCCCGTCGAGCGGCAGTGCGCGCGCTTCGCACGTGCCGGTGTGGACGTCGCGCCGCAGACGCTCGGCCGCAGCGTCGCTGCGGCAGTCGATCTACTCGCGCCTGTCGCGCGCATCCTTCACGACCAGACGCGCGGCCCAGGCCTACTCGGCACCGATGCGACGGGAATCCCCGTGCTCGATCCGGACGCGCCTGAAGGGATCCGCAACGGCACGATGTGGGCGTGGACCAACGCGCGGTGGGTCACGTTCTTCTATTCAAAGGTCGGCGACGCTGACAGCGTCAAACGATTCCTCGGCCCGGACCTCGCTCGCACCGTGCAGTGCGACGGCACGAGCATCACGACCTTCCTCGAGCGCACCGGCGGAAAGCGCCCGGGCTGCTGGGCCCACGCGCGGCGACGTCTCGTCGAGGCCGCGCGCGGCGGCGACCGCATCGCACTCGAAGGCGTTCGCATCCTCGCGCGCTTGTTCGCAGTCGAGCGCGAGTCGACGTGCGCGGGCGACGGCGCCGAGCAGCGACGCGCGCGACGCCTGCAATTCAGTCGGCCCATACTCGACGAGCTCCGCGCGTGGATCGAGCGGCAGAAGGCCATCGTTCCGCCAAAGACGCCGCTCGGAAGAGGCCTGGGCTACCTGGAACGTCAGTGGCCACGCCTCTTGCTCTTCCTCGACGACGGCAACATCGAGGCGACCAACAACCGACGCGAACGCGAGCTGAGACGTCTCGTCCTCGGTCGCAAGAATTGGCTCTTCACGTGGCTCGACGAAGGTGCCGAGCGCACCGCCGATATCCTGTCGATCGTCGCGACGTGCATCGCACACGACGTCAACCCACGCGCGTACCTTCATCTCGTAACCAAACTTCTCGTCAACGGCTGGCCGCAGGCGAAGCTCCGTGAGCTCTTGCCCGACCGCATGCTGGCGTCACACCCCGAGCTCTACGTCGGCGATCCCGACGCGCTCCCGATCCCCGCGACGACGCGCGCTCTCGCGCGCTGACGGACTCGGTCGAGCGCGCTCTCACGCGGAGGGCCGCGCCCACGAACGGGCGCCCGAGGCAAGCGCCCGGCGGACGTCGTTCGTGGAGGGGTTACGTTGCTTCGCGCACCACGCCTCAGACGCCGCGAAGTCCGAGAGGTAGGCCCGGCGCGTCGAGTTCGCGCGGCAGTCGGCCGCGTAGCTCCGGCGCGCTCCTCGACGAGATCCTCGAGCGGGGCGGCGAGCTCCGCGGTCGGGGTGAGACGCACGAGGGCCTTCGACATGACGCGCCGACACATCCATCGCGCCGTTCCATCGGTCAACGGAACGGCGGCCGAGGAGATCCGATGGAGACCCCCCTGTCGAGGACGCGGCGCGAGAGATCTCAGGTCAGCCCCTCCCGCGTGCCCGCCCCGAAAAGTGGAACCGGAAGGGTCGGAAGGACAGAGAGGCGGGTCGCCTGCCGAAGGTCTCCGAGAAGGCTCTCGGGCACACGGACGGTTTCCGGTGCCTTCTTCTCGGAAGACGCCACGTGCGTCGTGAGCGTCGCGTAGCAGAAATGACAGAGACGCAGCTCCGTCCAGCCGCCATCCTCGGTCTCCAGAGAGACTTCCACGAGCTGGAGCCAATCGCGCGCCGTGTAGGCGGCGCCGCACGCGCACTCTGCGAGCGTCATCAGCTCGGCGACGAGGCCCGCGCGCATCGGATCCGTTCTTACCACGTCGTGCCGCCGAACCTATCGCGTGCGCGTCAGGACGGCGACGTTTGCGGCTCGTCGAGCGCGCAGGCGGTTACGTTCGGGGGCGCGCACGCCGGACAGTACGTGCGGCCCGACAGGGTCACATGCCAGCCCGCCGCCCTGAGCGGGTTCACCGCGGACTCAAAGGTAGGGGCTGCGATTGTCGCGGAGGTGCGCGAGCACCTCTCGCAGGACGCGTCGCGCGTATTGCGG
>JACDGR010000369.1 GCA_013821525.1 Actinomycetota bacterium | reverse complement strand
GTGCGGAGCGGGGTCGAGGCCGTTGTCGCCGACTACGGAGCCGACGAGGCGATGGCCGTGACGATCACCTACGAGCACGCCGCCCGACGCCGTTCGTACGAGCTGCTCGCCGACGCGTTTCGCTGAGCTTCGTGAAGCCGGAGCCTCAGCGCACGGCTGCAGCGAGGAACGCCCGGCAAAGCGCTCGACCATGCTCCTGCCAGCGGGGCAACTTCTCCGACAGCTCGAGCTCGATCTCGTCGAGGGGTCTTGGCAGCTCGTGCCGATCGGCCTCGAACCATGCCATGACCTGTTCGTGGCGGATCTCCGGATGGAACTGCACGCCCCACGCACACCGGCCGGCGCGGAAGGCCTGGGGCATCGGGCCGCGGGCGAGCTCGACTGCGTCGGCCGGGACCGCGAATGCGTAGCCGTTTGCGTTCAGCGCCTCGAACCGGGCGGGTAGGGCTCCGAGGACCGGGTCGCTACCTCCGGCGTCTGTCAGCTCGGTCTCGTAGAACCCTGCGAGCGGTCCGGCGCGGACCTTGTCGACGGAGGCGCCGAGCGCGTGTGCGAGCGTCTGTGCGCCGAGACAGATGCAGAGCAGCGGCGTGCCGTCGGCTACCCAACGTCGGAGGGCGTCGTACTCCTCGTGCAGCCACGGATACGTCGGTTCCTCCCCAACGTTTTGCTCGCCGCCGAAGACGAGCACTGCGTCGTAACCGGCTTGCGGAGGCGGGCCCTGCACGCGGATGTCCCACTCGGTGAGCTCATGACCTTCGGCCTCGACCACGTCGCCGAAGAGCTCGGGCCTGACGAGCGGCCCATGAATGACGGCGAGGACGCGCATCAGGCAGTCGGCACCTGTTGCTCGTCAAGCAGCTTTCGCAAGAGGAATGCGCCCGCGGGAGCCTGGGCGACACCGTTCGTCTGATTGTTGTTGTTGAAGAACGCATAGGCCTCTTCAGCCTCGGCCGAGAGCTCGCGCATCGGCGAGACCCACTCGCGCAGCTCGCTCTCGTCGTAGGTGTAGTCGAAGCGGTGCGCGGCAGACCCTCCGCGCGTGTTCCAGGTGCCGGCGTTTCGGCCGTGGAAGCGGACGTACGCAGTGGGGGTTGTCGCTGCGATCAGGGTCGCAGGAACGTTGCCCGCGTCGACCTTCGGTGCATCGACGACGACCCACGACATGCGCCGCTCTTCGAGCCAGCGCAGCAGCTCGGCCTGAATGTCTTCGGCGAACCACGAACGGTGCCGCGGCTCGAAGAGAAAGGTTTCTCCTCCGACTTGCTCCCGTGCCCACTCGAGGTAGTCGAGCGAGCTCGGCTTCCACACGACGTAGGGCGGCATCTGAAAGAGGAGCCCGCCGAGCTTGCCCGCTTCGCGCAGTGGCGCGAGGGCGGCGAGGAACTCCGCGAAGATCGCGCCCCGAGCTTCCCGTGAAGGACGGTCGACCCGGCCGCGAGCGTCGACGGGCAGACCGTCGCGAAAATCGGGAGGTACCTGCTCGAGCTTCACCGGATGGCGTGTCATCAGCCCGAACGCCTTCACGTGCATGACGAAACCCTCGGGCGTCCGGTCCGCCCAGCCCTGCACCATCTGCGCCGTCGGGACGCGGTAGTACGTCGAGTCGACCTCGACGGTCGAGAAGTGCTCGGCGTACCACCCCAAGCGCTCCTTGGGCGGCGTGCCGGGTGGGTACCAGTGCTTCGAGAGGGCGTCGTCCGCCCACGAGCACGTGCCGATCCGGATCGGTGCCGCCATCCCGCCCCAGCATAGGGAGAGGGGCCCACCTAGGGCCCCTCTCGTCGTGCAGTCGTGCTCAGTTCGGTGTTACTTGAGGTAACCCGCGATCCGCACGGACGCATGCGGGGCAGAGCTGCCGACGGTCGCATCGACGCACGGCAGGCCACCGAACGCGGTGGACTTGGTGCAGGCCGCTGCGCCGAGGTCGCCGTAGAACAGATCGCTTGCTGCAGCGGTCTGGCCGGTCGGGACCGACGCGTCGTGATGAAGCACGCCCGTCGCCGTCACCGTCACCGACTTGCCGGTGAAGATGAACGAGCCCTTGGCGGCGCCGACCTTCTTGCCTGCGGCGACAGTGGTGATCGCGCCGGACGCAGCAGTGCCGTTCTCGGTCAGAGCCGACGAGAACGTGACACGCGTGCGCACGTGCTTGACGCGAACGCGCTTGCCCTTGACCTTCTTCGTCGTGTAGGTCGTCACCTTGGCCCGCTTGTAGTTCAGCGCGAGCTGAGTCGGGATGTGACGGATCGACTGCGTCTCGACCGTGCCGGCCGGATTCGCAGTGCCCTTGCCGGGGTTGTACGGCGTGAACAGCGACGACCAGCGGTAGTCGCCCGTGGCGATCGGCTGCGTGATCGCCGAGACGCCGAACGACGCGGAGAGGAGCTTGGCGCCGAACTGTGCACGGCCCGGGGTGCCCACGGGTACGTCCGGCGGCGGTAGGCAGACGACGAGCTTCGTCTGATACCCGGACGCCTGCTCGGCTGCAGAGGTCGCAGCGACGTAGAGCGGGATGTCGAGCGTCTGGCCTGCAGCGGTCAGATGAAGGTTCCAGAACTGCGAAGCCGCGACTCCGCACTGCGTGGCACCTGCCGCGTTCGGAGCGACAGCCTGCAGCTCACCGGTGAGCGGCAGAATCGCACCACCGAGGTCTGCGGCGGCTGCGGTTGCCGTCACGTCGCCGAGCTTCGTGCCGACAGCCGGTGTGCCGAGCTGGTAGCCGGTCGGCACGTAGATCGTCACTCGGGCGGTCGGATCATCCGTGTTGGCGACGACGGCGCCGATGCGCACTGCGCCACCGCTGCCGGTTGCCTGCGGCGTCAAGCTCGAGACCACGAGTTTCGGCGTCGTGTACGCGGCGAGCGCGGAGCCCGCGAACGCCAACGTCGATAGCACGGCGCACGCGAACAGCGCCATGCGGATTGACTTCTTCATACGTTCCCCTTCCATGCTTCAGACCAGCGGCTTGGAGACCGTGGTGATCAGGACGTGTTGAACCCTAGGGGGGCTTGCACCGTTCTCACCGCTCGAGAACCGCGCCAAACCGGGTGAATGTAGTGGTTCCGTAAGGCCGAACCGCCCGAAGGAGAGCTGGCTCTCAGCTGCGGGCAGAGGCGAGCGGCCCGACGGCAACCCAATGCACCCGGTCGTAGCGCACGAGCTGAGCCTTCGAGATCGGGTAGTAGTCGGTCGGGGTGGTGACGATCTTCACGCCCGGCCGCATGAACGGGTTGACCTCGTTCAGATGCGTGGCAGCTGCAAGGAGCGACGCGCGGGTCGGCGAACGGCCGGCGTGCTTCAGGGCGTCGACCATCGAGTAGGCGACTCCCATCCCGTAGAAGTTGTAGACGTCTTCCGCCTTGGCGCCCGGCGCGTAGCGCTTGAGGATCGATTGGTAGAGCGAGACGACCGGGTCCCTCGCCCACACCTTGTCGGTCGGGTCCTTGAGGAACGCGATCGAAAGCGAGCCGTT
>JACDGR010000027.1 GCA_013821525.1 Actinomycetota bacterium | reverse complement strand
GGTCGAAGGGACCGAATTCCTCCCTGACAAGGGGGTCGGCTGCAAGCTGCTGACGCTGCGGCAGTCGGGATCGCACCTGTTCCTGCGCTACGAGCTGCCCCGCCCGGGATGAGTCTCAGCATGACCGACTCGCTGCAGAACGCGACGCCTCCTTCCGGGCGCCAGGTCGAGATCTGCTCGGGAGATCAGCGCGCCTGGATCGTCGAGGTGGGCGGCGGGCTGCGCGCCTACTCCGCTCGCCGGCGCGAGCTGCTCGACGGCAACGGGGTCGAGGGGATGTGCAGCTCCGCGCGCGGCCAGTGCTTGGTCCCGTGGCCGAATCGGATTCGCGACGGCCGCTACGAGTTCGCGGGCCTGCAGCAGCAGCTGCCGCTGACCGAACCGGAGCGCCGGAACGCGATCCACGGTCTTGCCTGCTGGGAGAACTGGACAGTCGCTGAGCACGCCGACGATCGTGCCGTGATGGAGTACCTGCTCCATCCGCAGCCCGGCTACCCGCACGCCCTACGGCTCGAAGTCGAGTATCGCCTGGACGCCGGCGGTCTGACGGTTCGCACGACCGCGACCAACGAGGGCGCGAGCCCATGCCCCTATGGCGCGGGCGCGCATCCCTATCTCACGGTCGGTACGCCGAGCGTCGACAGTGTCGTCCTGCAGGCGCCGGTTCGCACGCGTCTGACCAGCGACGAGCGCGGGATCCCGACCGGCGTCGAGCCGGTGGACGGAAGCGAGTACGACTTCAGGAGACCGCGCCCGATCGGGAACGCGAGGCTCGACACTGCCTACACCGACCTCGAGCGCGACGATGACGGGCGCGCGCACGTGCACCTCGCATCGCCCGACGGCGAGGCCGCGGTGACGTTCTGGCTCGACGAGAGCTACCGCTATCTGATGCTGTTCACCGGCGATCCGCTCCCGGACGTGAACCGGCGCAGCCTCGGCGTCGAGCCGATGACCTGCGCCCCGAACGCGTTCCAGAGCGGCGAGGGGCTCGTCAGCCTCGAGCCGGGCGAGTCGTTCGCGGCCACCTGGGGGCTCGAGCCGTCATGACATCTCTCCGTGCAGGCTCGGGTGAGCTCGCCGGCAAGGTCGCGCTCGTCACCGGCGCCGGCAGCGGGATCGGCTACGCGATCGCGCAACGCTTCGCCGCTGAGGACGCCGCGGTCGCGATCGACTACCTCGGCCACGGCGCTGACGCGAAAACGCTAGCGCGTGATCTGAACGACAACGGCGCGAAGACCGCCGCCTTCGAAGCGGACGTCACCGACGCCGCCGCGGTCGAGGCGCTGGTCGCGCAGGTCGTCGAACGGTTCGGCCGGCTCGACGTGCTCGTCAACAACGCCGGAATCGAGAAGTTGCAGCCGCTGCTCGAGATCGACGAGGCGAGCTGGGACAGCACGCTGGCAGTCGACCTGAAAGCACCGTTTCTCTGCATGCAGGCCGCGGCACGCAGGATGAAGGAGAGCGGCGGCGGCTCGATCGTGAACATCTCCTCGATCCACGAAGACTTCCCCTTCCCGAGCTTCACGCCCTACGCGGCGGCGAAGGGCGGCCTGCGGATGCTGATGCGAAACGCCGCGCTCGAGCTCGCGCCACTGAAGATCCGGGTCAACAATGTCGCGCCCGGCGCGATCGCGACGCCGATCAACGCGGCCACCCTCGCCGACCCGGTAAAGGTGCAGCGGCTGCAGGAGATCGTGCCGCTGCAGCGGATGGGAACCCCGGAAGAGGTGGCCGAGGTCGTGCTCTTCCTCGCCTCCGACCGGTCGTCGTATGTGACCGGCTCGACCTACTTCGTCGACGGCGGCATGGTCCGCTACGCGGAGGCGCTCTGACCACGCGTCCCTTTGACGTTGTCGTGATCGGGACCGGAGAAGCTGGCTCGACGGTGGCCACGCGTTGCCGCGCGGCCGGCAAGCATGTGGCGATCGTCGATTCCCGGCCCTTCGGTGGCACCTGCGGGCTGCGCGGCTGTGATCCCAAGAAAGTTCTGGTGGGTGCGGCCGAGATCGTCGATCGGCGGCGGCGCATGGAAGGCCGAGGAGTGGCGGGGGAGCTTCAGATCGACTGGGCCGAGCTGATCCGCTTCAAGGCCACGTTCACGGACCCATTCCCCAAGCAACGCGAGGATGGCTTCCTGCGCGCGGGCATCGAAACCTTTCACGGCCGGGCACGCTTCGTGGACGAGCGCTCGATCCAGGTCGACGACGACATCCTCGAAGGCACCCATCTGGTGGTAGCAACCGGTGCCTGGCCGGCCAGGCTGAACATCGACGGCGAGACGCATCTCACCCGCAGCGACCAGTTCCTGGACCTGGAACAGCTGCCGAAGCAGATCGCCTTTGTCGGAGGCGGCTACATCGCCTTCGAGTTCGGCCACATCGCCGCCAGGGCCGGCGCGACGGTCACCATCCTGCACCAAGGAGCGCGGCCGCTTGAGCACTTCGACGCGGATTTGGTGGCGAAGCTGTTGGAACGCAGCCGCGAGATCGGCATCGACGTGAGAACGAGCACGAAGGTCGTCGGCATCGATGGACGTCCGGGAGACTTCAAGGTCACGACCTCGACGGATTCGACTTCGGAGGTGTTCGAGGCCGAGTTGGTCGTCCACGCGGCCGGCCGAGCGGCCGAGCTCGACGACCTCGACCTGCCTGCCGCCGGCGTCGAGTTCGATCGGCTGGGAGTCACCGTGAACGGCTATCTGCAGAGCGTCTCCAACCCCGCCGTGTACGCAGCGGGCGACGCAGCCAACAGCGGAGGATTACCTGAGACCCCGTTCGCTGACTACGAAGGTGCTGTTGTGGCCCGAAACATCCTGGAAGGAAACAGGCACACCGCCGACTACCTCGGCAAGGCCAGCGTCGTGTATTCGATCCCCGCCCTGGGAGCGGCTGGCTTGACCGAACAGGAAGCACGCGCCAAAGGTCTGGTCTTCACCGTCAACCACGCCGATACCTCCGGCTGGTACTCGGCGCGCCGTGTCGCGGAGTCGGCGTCGATGTACAAGGTGCTGATCGAGAAGGACAGCGGCAGGATCCTTGGCGCTCACTTGTTGGGCCCCGAAGCCGACGAGTTCGCCAACGTCTTTGCCCTCGCTATCCGGGCGGACATTCGGGCAGACGCTCTCAAGGAGACGTTGTCCGTCTATCCCACCCAGGCGTCAAACATCGCGTCGATGTTGTAGCGCCAATCGTCGGGCTCCACGGCTCCCCAAACCGAAGCGCACGCACGCTGCAGCCTGCGCCGATGCGGACGGCTCGACCTACTTCGTCGACGGCCGTGTTGCGTCCTGCGACGGCCCCTTCGGAGTTCTTGGTGGTGTAGGTAAGAAGGAGGGCCTGCGCGACGCTGGATCATTGTCGGACGATCGCGTCGCGATCTCTCCGCCCACTGCTGTCTAGCCTGGAGGTCCGCCATGCCCGAGCACCCGGCCCGTGAAGACGGCATCGACGCCGCTGAGCCGCATGGCTTCGACCCGAAGCACCGCTTGTTCGAACCGCCCAAACATCCGCCGCTGCGAGACCGGAAGGCGAACCCGCGCGGCGTCCGTCACATCGGCGAGACCGCCCAGGATCAAATGCCGGTCACGGACCGTCCGCGCTATCAGGCAGCACAGAACCGCCGCGCCGCGATGATCGCCGCGACGAAACGGCGCCTATCGAGGTTTGCCGGACGCAGGCGTACACCGTCTCGGCGCGACCCTCCCAGCGAGGCTTAGTGACACAGGTCGAGGAGCGGCGCATCGCTACGGGCGTGCTCGTCGTGGGCACGGGCGCGGCCGGTCTGCGAGCGGCGATTGAACTCGCGGAGCGCGGCGTGCAGGTGCTCTGCGTCGGCAAGCGGCGGCGCGACGACGCGCACACGGTGCTCGCGTCTGGGGGGATCAACGCGGCGCTCGGCACGATGGATCCCGAGGACAGCTGGCAGCAGCACGCCGCTGACACGCTGCGGGAGGGCTACTGGTTGGGCGATCCGCGCAGCGTCGAGCTCCTCTGCCGTGAGGCGCCGGCGGCGATTGATGATCTCGTCCGCTGGGGTGCGCAGTTCGCGCGTGAGGACGACGGCCGGCTGTCGCAGCGTTTCTTCGGCGCGCATCGGTCCAGGCGAACCTGCTTCGTGGGCGATTACACCGGCCGAGAGGTTCAGCGCACGCTCGCGCGCCGGGCCTCAGAGGTCGGCGTTGCGGTGCGCGACGACATCTATGTCACCCGGCTGCTCGTGCACGACGGGCGAGCGTTCGGCTGTTACGGGTTCGGTGTCGAGGATGGCAGCCGCTGGGTGTTCGTCGCCGACGCAGTGATCCTCGCGGCTGGCGGGCACACGCGGATCTGGCGTCGTTCGTCGTCGCGGCGCGACGAGAACACCGGTGATGCGATGCGGCTGGCCGTCGATGCCGGCTGCCGGCTGCGCGACATGGAGTTCGTCCAGTTTCATCCGACCGGGATGGTCTTCCCGGAGGAGTCCGCGGGCACGCTGGTGACCGAGGCTGTGCGCGGCGAGGGCGGGATCCTGCGCAACGCGGCCGGGGAGCGCTTCATGGAGCGCTATGACCCCGAGCGGCTCGAGCTTTCGACCCGCGACCGTGTCGCTCTCGCCATCTACACCGAGATCTCTGAGGGGCGCGGCACGGAGCACGGCGGCGTGCTCCTCGATGTGTCCCATCTGGGCCGCGACATTGTGCTCAGCCGGCTGCCGCGCATGTACCGGCAGTCCGTCGACCTGGCCATGCTGGACATCACCCGTGTGCCGATGGAGGTCGCGCCGACCGCGCACTACTCGATGGGCGGCGTCTGGGTCGAGCCGGAGACGCACCTGACCGATGTCGAAGGGCTGTACGCGGTCGGCGAGTGCGCGACCGGCGTACACGGCGCCAACCGCCTCGGCGGCAACTCGCTCGCCGAATGCCTTGTCTTCGGCCGGATCGTGGGCAGCGAGGCTGCGCGCTGGTCGGCGGCGCTCGACGTGCAGATGCGCAACCCTGGCAGCATCGCCGCCGCAGCCGAGGAGGTCGACGAGTTGCTTGGACGGCGCGGCGATGAGTTCGCGCGCCCCCTGCAGCGGGCCGTGCGCGATCTGATGTCGGAGTGCTGCGGTGTCGTCCGCTCCGAGGACGGCCTGCAGGCAGGACTGACGCGGCTCGACGAGGTCAGCGAGCGATCGCGCTCGATGGAGGTGCGCCCGGACCTCGCCGGCTACGCCGACCTCGCTCACGCCTTCGATCTGCAAGGCTCGCTGCTCGCGGCACGCGCGACGCTCGCTTGCGCGTTGGAGCGGCGCGAGAGCCGAGGCGCGCACACGCGACTGGACTACCCAGGCACTGATCCGCTGCTGCGCGTCAACCTCGTCTGGGACCGCGACGGAGATATCGCCCGAGAGCGGCCCGGCGAGCCGTCGCAGGCGGTCGCAGCGCTCGCCGGCGGCCCCGAAATCGACACGGCCGGTCGCCTTCTAGAATGAGCATGATGCGAGCTCTCTGGAATCGCCTTCTGGCGCGCCGCAAGGCGGACGGTAAGGAGCGCAGAGACGAATATGAGCGGAGGAGCCCGGGTGAGCGCCGTTTCGTCGACGAGAGCGTCGAAGATAGGACGGGGGACGCCGTCGAGGAACACTTTGGCGGCAGCGATCCGCAGCGGCTGATCGACAACGAAAAGCCTCCACGCGACTGAGGAGGAGTTGATGCCGCGCCGTGTGCTCGTCGTGATCACGACCGAAGTCGCCGACGGTGTGCTGCGTGACTTGGTGCGTAAACGTGGCGGTGATGATGCCGAGATGCTTGTGGTTGCGCCCGCGTCGGACATCTCGCGGCTCGACTGGCTGACGAACGCGGAAGACGACTCCCGAACCGAAGCCGCCTCGCTTGCCGCTCGAACGGCAGACGCCACCCCCACCGAGGACGTCGAGGCTCGCGTGGGCGACTCCGACGCACTCCACGCGATCGAGGACGCGCTTCGCACCTTCGCCGCCGACGAGATCCTCGCCATAGCGCGTCCCGACGATCAAGCCGGCTGGCTGGAAGAAGGCAGCGGCGCGGCAGCACAAGCGCGCTTCAGCGTTCCGGTTACGACCGTCACGGTCGCAGAGGACGGATCGCTCACGGAACGCACTGGCTGACGCTAACGGCGGCTGAATGACCCCGGTGGCGGGGCCGGCGGTAAGACCTTTGCGCGAAGGGACGCTTAAGAGGAAGAAGGGCGGCCTTGTGGACGAGGAGGGCTCAATGCGCGATAGGACAGCAGATGAACTGCAGGAGGAACTTCGGGACCTGTTGTGTCTGGCTGTCGTCGGTGACCATGTTCGCTGGGTTGCAACAGGCGAGGAAGCAGCCGAGCTCGCCGAATGGCTCGTCGACGCCACAGCGCAGTGGCGCACCTGGGCCGACGAGATCGCGAAGCACCTGGTGGCGCTTGAGGTTGCGCCAGACGGACGGGTACGCTCGCTGGCGAAGGACATTCCGTTGAACTGGGTTCCCGACGGGTGGCTGCACGTCGACGAGGCACGCCGGCTGCTCGCCGACCGCCTCCGCACCGTCGCTGACTCGGCCAGCTATCGACGTACGCAAGCCACCGACCAGAACATCGTGCGGACGTTCGACGACATCTGCTCAGGCTTGGAGGCGCAGAACCGCGCGCAAACCACCTGACGCTGATCTACGCGGCGGCGCGCAGGGCGTCGATGACCTCGCGAGCGGCCACGACCGCCGCGCCGACGCAGTAGTCAGCGGCGCCGTAGGTGAGGTAGATCGTGCCGTCGGGCTGCGCGACGGCACCCTGGACGAAAATGATGTTGTCGACGTCGCCGAAGCACTCCCAGCCGAGCTGCGGACGCATGATCGGGTCGGGCAGCAGCGGCCTGACCCGGCCCGTGTCAGCGTCGAGCAGCGCGACCTTGGTTGCGTAGTGGCCGTCGCCTTCCCGCTCGTGGAAGAAGAGCAGCAGGCCGTCCTCGTTCTCAAGCGGCGGCGCCCCTCCGCCGACCCCGAGCGCGCCCTCGGCGGGCGCGATGATCGTGTGCGCCTCGAGGTCGGCCACGTGCGCGTCCCAGTAGCCCGCAGGGGGGCTCCAGAGCTGATCGAGGTCATCGAAGATCGCGAGCTGGATATTCGGGTGGATCCGGTGGATCAACCCGACGCGGCCGTCACGCAGGTTGAAGATCACTGCATCCTTGTCCTGCCTGCCTGCGGGCCCGGTAAGGCAGCCAGAGCTGCGGTTGAGGCGGAAGCGGTCGCCCTCATAGGCCAGCTTGTGCAGCCCCACCCGCCACGGAAGCCCCGACTCCGGCGGAGGCAGGTTGGTGTAGGACATCACGACCTGGTCGTCGCCGACGGTGCGTACGCGTTGGACGCGCGGGTCCTCGTAGGCGTGACGCCGTCTGGTGAGCCGGCCGCGAGACGTTGCTGGAACCTGTAGGTGTTCCCGTCGGTGGAGGTGAAGACGAGCACGTCGGAGATGTAATCGAGGAAGGTGTCACCTGGTCCGTCGTTGCGCCGGTAGCCGTCGCGCACGCCGCGCGCGAACAGGTGTAGCGGCCGTCGTGGTGGATCACACCCGCGTTAAAGATCGGACCGTACCCGGATGCGCTGTCGGCCTCGACGATCGGTTGGTCGCTGACGCGTCGCACCGTGATCGTCGTTGGGCCTGCGTAGTCGAAGTTGCTGCTCATCACTGTCACGGCTACGGACCGGCTCGGCCGAAGTCGTCTTCGAGGCGGACGATGTCGTCCTCTCCGAAGTAGTCGCCGCGCTGCACCTCGATGAATGTGAGCGGCGCGATGCCCGGATTGGCGATGCGGTGGGCCGCTCCGACGGCGACCTCGACGGCTGCTCCGGCGACAACGTCGAAGTCGCGGCCTTCGAGCGTGACGCGGCCGATCCCCTCGACGACGAGCCAGTGTTCCTGCCGGCGCGCGTGACGTTGGTAGCTGAGCCGTTTGCCGGGCAGCACCTTGATCCGTTTCACCTTGTAGTCGGCCGCTTCGTCGAGCACCGTGTACTCGCCCCAGGGGCGCTGGTCATGCTCGGCTGTCAATGCTCTGGTCACTCTCAGGTCACGCCGAGCATCGTCTGGATGACAAGCGCGGTGTCCTGCCAGCGTGAGACCGCCAGGCAGTCGACGCCCATCGCCTTGACCGGATAGTCGTTGCCGCCCTTGCTCAACCTGTCGCCAACGAAGATGACATCCTGTTTCGCCGCGTCGAGCAGCACGAGCAGCTTGTTGATGCCGTACGCCTTGTCGATACCGTGCTTGGTGACGTCGATCGAGGTCGAGCCGCCGACGCGAACCCCGAGCTCGGGAATCAGCTTCGCGACGTAGTCACGCAACTTCCGCTTCTTTCCGCCATCCGGGTCCCATGCTTCCGTCTCGGCGATCGGGGCTTCCTGTCCGAGTGCCGAAAACCGTGATCTGGCTGCCTCGGTCTTCGATCTGCGCCCCCACAGCCGTGAACCGCGATACCCGAGCGCGTCAGCTCCCTTGGTGAGCGCGGCGACGATCTTCGTCTTCTGGACGTCCGTGAGGTCCTCGGCGTACACCAGCCGCCACGAGCGGGTCGCGATGTCGAAGCGGTAGTAGCGGGTACCACAGGTCGGCATCACGTGCAACGCCCGCAGCGCGTCCGGCGCAGCTTTGAGACCGTGGAGCAGCTGTTTCTGAAACTGCTCGAACGTCCCGCCCGAGATCACGCAGACCTGAAACCGGAGCAACAACCGATCGAGCAGGTCCGCCATCTCGTCGACGAGTGGCGACTTGCTGTCAGTCAGCGTGTTGTCCAGATCGAACGCGATCACCCGCCTCTTCATCGCGGTCCAGCATTTCCAGATCCTCCCGGTCGAAACAGCCAGACGATCGAGCCGGCGTAAGAATTCGGCTCCCGGGTGACGCTAACGGTAAAGGTGGATCCCGGGCGCGAGATGGGACTAAAAGGGAGCGATTCGTTGAGTGGGCATGAGCAGTGGCGTGAGCTTGGTCAGCAGTTGCGGGTCGATTCGGTGCGGGCATCGGCGGCCGCGGGCTCAGGCCATCCGACGTCGTCGATGTCGGCGGCGGACTTGATGGCAGTGTTGCTCGAGAAGTACCTGCGCTACGACTTCGACCGGCCGGCGGAGCCGCTGAACGACCATCTGATCTTCTCCAAGGGGCACGCCTCACCACTTCTGTACTCGATGTACAAGGCGGCGGGAGCGATCTCCGACGAGGAGCTGTTGTCGTTCCGCAAGCTCGGGAGCCGGCTCGAAGGCCATCCGACCCCGGAGATTCCCTGGGTCGACGTGGCGACCGGGTCGCTCGGTCAGGGCCTGCCGTGCGCAGTCGGGGTGGCACTCGCCGGCAAGCGCTTGGATCGGCTGCCCTATCGGGTCTGGGTGCTCTGCGGCGACAGTGAACTGGCGGAGGGGTCGATCTGGGAGGCCTTCGACCATGCGAGCTACGAGGGGCTGGACAACCTGATCGCGATCCTCGACGTAAACCGGCTCGGCCAGCGTGGAGAGACGATGCACGGCTGGGATACCGCAACCTATGTGCGACGGGCGGAGGCGTTCGGCTGGCGCGCGATCGAGATCGACGGCCACGACTTCGAGCAGATCGACCATGCCTACGAGCAGGCACTGGCGGGTGACGGGCAGCCGGTCGCGATCGTCGCGCGCACGGTCAAAGGCAAGGGCGTGAGCGCGGTCGAGAACCGCAACGGCTTTCACGGCAAGCCGCTCGCCGATCCCGAGGCGGCGATCCGCGAGCTCGGCGGCCTGCGCGACCTGACCGTGCGGCCGAGCGCCCCCGCGGGCGACGCGCAGCCTTATCGGTTCGCGACCGAGGAAGCGCCGGCGGCGAGCTGGCAGCCCGGCGAGCAGGTCGCGACCAGGGAGGCGTTCGGGGAGGCGCTGGCAGCGCTCGGCGCTTCGGACGGGCGGATCGTCGCACTCGACGGCGAGGTCGGCAACTCGACCTTCACCGAGCTGTTCGCCGACGCGCACCCGGAGCGCTACTTCGAGATGTACATCGCCGAGCAGCAGTTGGTCGCGACCGCGGTCGGCTTCCAGGTGCGCGGCTGGGTGCCGTTCGCGGCGACGTTCGCCGCGTTTTTCTCGCGCGCGTACGACTTCATCCGGATGGCGGCGGTCAGTCGTGCCGACATCCGCCTGGTCGGCTCGCACTGCGGCGTCTCGATCGGCGAGGACGGCCCTTCGCAGATGGGACTCGAAGACATCGCTGCGCTGCGGGCGGTGCACGGCAGCACCGTCCTCTACCCATCCTGTGCCAACCAGACCGCGAAGCTCGTCGAGGCAATGGTCGATCAGCCGGGGGTCTCCTACTTGCGAACGACGCGCGAGGCGTTGCCGGTGCTCTACGGCCCGGAGGAGCAGTTCGCGGTCGGCGGTGCCCAGGTCGTCCGCTCCTCCGACGCCGACGAGATCACCTTCGTCGCTGCCGGGATCACGCTGCACGAGGCGCTCGCCGCCGCCGACGAGCTGGCCGCGGACGGAACAGCGGCTCGCGTGATCGACCTCTACTCAATCAAGCCGATCGACGAAAAAACCCTGTTCGAGGCCGCCGAGGCGACGGGCGTCATCGTCACGATCGAGGATCACCATCCCGAAGGCGGGATCGGCGACGCCGTGCTCGAGGTGTTCGCCGACAGCGCGGCGCGGCCCCGGATCGTCACGCTCGCCGTACGCGTGATGCCGACCTCGGGAACGCCGGCCGAGCTGCTCGCCCAGGCCGGGATCGACCGTACGCAGATCGCCGCCGCGGCGCGGACGCTGGTCGCCGCCCGCGCCACATCCGCCTTAAAGCGCAGGTGGCCGTTTCGCTAGCGGCGGACGGTCAGGAAGCGGATGTTCCCGCTCCAGATCTTCTCGTCGAAGCGCAGGTCGAGATGGCGCACGCGGGGCGAGCCCCAGAGAAACGGACGGCGATGGTAGGGATCGAGCGCGCCGACCGCGACGATCGGTGACTGCCGCTGCGCCTGCGGATAGGCGGCTCCGAAGGCGAGCAGCTCCTCAATCTCTCCGGAGCGCACCTCGAGCTCGTCGAGCGTGTGCAGTAGGTTGTCGGTCGAGGTGACAGCACTCAGGTGAACGAGGGTCAGCTCGCGGAGGGCGGGGTCGCCTCGCTGCACGGGCCAGCTGGCCTCGGTGATGTGGCGGTTGACGTGGTCGTAGTCGCCGGCCGCGATCAGCTGCGCGAGCGGCTGCCCGTAGTCGATCATGACGGTGTAAAGCTCGATCGCTCCGCGCGTCGCCATGCAGATCGACTCCCTCAGATCTCGTCGCGGTAGCCGAAGAACTCGTGGTCTTCTTGGTAGCCGCCCTGGCCGGCGTAGCGTTCGCGGAAGTGGTGAACGAATTCGATCTCGCTGATCCATTTGACGTGCTTGAAGCCGAGCTGGTTCTCGACCCGTAGCCGTAGGGGTCGGCCATGCAGGATCGGCAGCCGTTCGTCGTTCATCTCGTAGGCGAGCAGGCTTTGCGGGTGGCGCAGGTCGTGGATCGAGTGGGAGTCGTAGTAGCGGCCGGCTCCTTCGCCGCCGGCGGCGAAGGAGTAGAACATCACCCATTCGGCTTCGGGTAGGGGGCGCACGAGCTCGATCAGTGCGGTGAAGGGCAGGCCGCCCCATTCGGCGATCCCGGACCAGCCCTGGATGCAGTTGTGCATGGTGATCTGCGTCTGCTTGCGCATCGCCTGGATCTGCTCGAGGGAGAGCTCGACGGGGTTCTCGACCAGGCCGTGCACCTTGAGCCGGTAGCCGCGGAAGTCGTCGCCCGCGAGGGCACGCCACTCGGGACTGTCGGGAAGCAGGTTGTGGTTGGGCCAGAAGTGAGGGCTGATGTCGGAGCGGCGGTATTCGACGCGGGGTGCGGAGTGGTCGAAGAGCAGGTCCATCAGACGGCCGACGGTGAGGTTCGAGATGCGTTGCAGGACGCGGGTGTGCGTCCAGGAGAAGCGCACCGCCCAGACGTTGAAGGCGATCACGAGCGCGATCGCGAGCAACCAGAGCGCGAATCCGTTCAGGTTGTGCTGGTCGGTTCCGAGGGTGATGTCGTTCAGGTTGGCCGCGAAGCCGGTCAGGGCGACAAGAGCCATGTGGCCGAGGAAGAAGACGACGAAGGAGACCATGACGAGGAAGTGGATCGAGCGGGCGATCTGGCGGTTCCCGAACAGCCGTGAGTACCAGCGGTAGCGGTTGTCGAGTGCCGGGGACATGGCCAGGCCGGTGAGGATCGCGAGCGGCGCGAGGATGAAGATGACCGCGAAGTAGGTGAGCTGCTGCAGCGCGTCGTAGCGGAAGTAGCCGCTCGCGCCGCTCGGAAAATGCAGGCTCAGGTAGGTGACGGCGCAGGAGGCCGCGCCGGGGACGATCGAGGCGTGGGTCGGCACGAGCCGGTGCAGCCACGGCGTCGAGAAGAAGAAGGCGGTGTAGACGATGCCGGTGGCGATGAAGAGGATGTCGAAGTTGAAGTGCCAATGGCGCGCGACCCCGATCGTGTGCCGGCCGCCCGGTAGCCCGACCAGCGGGCTGAGCGTGATCGTGTCCTGCTTGGCGGTCCAGACGCGGTCGGTCGGGACGGGCCCGCGGAAGCGCAGCCATTCCCGGCCGGGCGTGCAGTGCACCTTGGTGTAGAGGCGGGGATGGTCGGCGAGTACCTGCAGCCCTGAGCGGACGATGATCACGAGGAAGAAGAAGGTGAGCAGGTGCGTCCAGCGGACGAAGGCGGGCATCCCCGCCGGCACGGGCGGGGAGAGTGGGATGCAGGCGTGGCGGGCGAGGAAGCCGCGACCGGCGCTGCTGGCGGCGTAGAGCTTAGCGGCGACCACCAGGACGATTCCGAGTGCGGTTGCGATCGCGAGCAGCCACCAGACCGAGAAGAACCGGTGCCCGAGCCGGATGTGCACGCGGGTGAGCCGCATCCGCGGATGGGCGCCTTCCTCGCCGAGCAGCTTCTCCTGCAGGAACTCGTCCTGCAGTTCGGCCTCGCTCGGGGCGCTGCTGTCGGCGCGCGGGTCGACCTCGTCTGCCATCGCTAGCCGCTACCGCTGTAGGGCAAGTGCCAGCGGTTGGGGGCGACGAGCTGGTCGATGGCTTCCGGGCCCCAGGATCCCTGCGCGTAGGGCAGCGGCGTCGGCGGCTGCTCGAGCAGCGGCGCCGCGATCTCCCAGAGCCGTTCGATCCCGTCGGCGCGCGTGAACAGGGTGTGGTCGCCGAGCATGCAGTCGTGGATCAGCCGCTCGTAGGCTTCCAACTCGTTGGCGACGTCGAAGGAATCGCCGTAGCGGAAGGTGAGCGAGGCGGCACCCAGGCTCATCTCGGCGCCGGGTTTCTTGGCGAGGAAGTCGACCCAGATCGCACCGGGATCGGAGAGCTCGAAGGTCAGCTCGTCGGGGTGAGCTGCAGCAATCGCTGTCTCGTCGAGTTCGAACATCGCTCGTACGGGTTCTTTGAAGCCGAGCGTGACGGTGTGGCGGCTCTCAGCCAGTGCCTTGCCGGTGCGCAGCTGGAAGGGCACGCCGTCCCAGCGCTTGTTGTTGACGTGCAGTTCGAGGGCGGCGAAGGTCTCGACGCTCGAGCCAGTCGCCACGCCGGGTTCTGCGCGGTAGCCGTCGTACTGGCCGAAGGCGGCCCGGCCCGGGTCGAGCGGCTCGATCGCCTCGAACACTCTTGCCGTTGCGTCGCGCAGCGAGCGGGCGTCGAGACGGTCGGGCGGTTCCATCGCGATGAAGCCGAGCAGGTGCAGCAGATGGGTGACGACCATGTCGCGGAAGGTTCCGGTTTGCTCGAAGAAGCTGGCGCGGCCCTCGATCGTCAACTGCTCGGGCACGTCGATCTGGACGTAGTCGACATGTCGGCGGTTCCAGACCGGTTCGAAAAGGCCGTTGGCGAAGCGGAAGGCGAGGATGTTCTGGACCGCTTCCTTGCCGAGGAAGTGGTCGATCCGGAAGAGCTGCTCTTCGGCGAACACGCTGTGCAGCGTTTTGTTGAGCGTGCGCGCGGAGGCGAGGTCGTGCCCGAAGGGTTTCTCGATGATCAGCCTGGCGCGCTCGCTGAGGCCGGAGGCGCCGAGCAGCTCGACGATCGGCGCGAACGCGTCCGGGGGCACTGCCAGGTAGATCAGCCGCTGAACTTCGCCACCAAGCTCGTGCTCGGCCTGCGCGACCGCGTCCAGGAGTGACTGCGGCTGCTCGGTGGAGGCGGCCGCGAAGGAGAGACTGCGAGCAAACGGCCGCCAGTTCTCGTCGCTGAGCTCGCGGCGGCCGAACTCGGCGAGTGCAGTGCGGACCTGCGAGCGGAACCCGTCTGCGTCGGGGGCGCCTTCCGGGCGGCCGGATCCGACGATCCGGTAACGGGCGGGCATCATCCCCGCAACGGCGAGATGGAAGAGGCCGGGGAGCAGCTTGCGCTTGGCCAGGTCGCCGGTCGCGCCGAAGAGGATCAGCAGCTGATCGTCCGGCGGCGAAGCCGACGCTGCGGTGGTGGTCATGTGGTGGGTGTCGAGGCTGCGGCTGCAGCGTAGACGTCGATCATGCCGCGGTAGGTGCGGGCGATCTGTTCGCTTGTCGCGTCGGCGTCGAGCTGGCCGGCGAGGTGCTTGCGCAGCGCGTCCTCCCAGATCGTGCGGCCGATCGCGAAGCCGATATAGCCCGGCACCGGGGCGGCCTGCTCCAGCCAGCCGGCAACCTTGGTGGGGTTGGCGCCGCGGCCGAGCACGACGCAGTCGACCTCGCCGCGACCGTCGCGGCGCGCCTGGGCGACGACCAGCTCGCAGTCGGCCCGCTCGTCCAGGCCTTCGACCTTCCAGATACGCGGCTCGATGCCGGCGTCTTGGAGCGCAGCCAGCGTCCGTACGACCAGGGCCGGCCGCAGCTCGCGATCGTACGCTTCGCGGTCGCCGCCGACGTCCGCGAGCTGAGCTTGCGTCGCTGGGACGAGCAGCTCGAGCAGGAGCTCCCGGTCGTGTTCGCGGAGCCAGCGCGAGAGCCGCGCCAGCCGCGCGGCCTGACGGGCGTTGAGCTGTTCGTCGCCGTCGGGGTTGTAGCGGACGAGCACTTTCGCGTAGGTCGGGTCGAAGGCCTCGATGTGTGCGCTGAACGCGTCGCCGTACTCGAACTTGAACTCCTGCTGTCCGGTTTGTTCGACCGGCATCGCCAGCGCGTAGCCGGCTGCGCGGGCCGAACGCGCGATCGCGGCGCCGAACTCCTCGTCGACCAGCAGGCCGCAGGCCTCCTTCGGCGCGCCGGCGGCGACCGCCTGCTCGAAGCCTGCATAGATCAGGGCCTTGAGCGCGCCGATCCGCGCGCGCTCGGCCGCGTTCGGCTTGCCAGCCAGGCGGAGGAGTTCCTTCTCGAACGATCCTCGGTGGTCGAACGAGAGCATGTAGAAGCGCCGGCCGTTCTCCTCGCTCACAGCGGCAGACCTTCGGTGAGCGAGTTGATCACCCAGTCGGCGCCTCCCTCGCGGAGCTGATCGGCGGTGAAGTTGTGGCTGGCGACGCCGACGCACTTCAGGTCAGCTCCGTGGGCGCCCTCGACGTCGTGGGGCGTGTCGCCGACTACGATCGCCTGCTCGGGCGGCAAGGGCGCGCCGTAGACGAGCGCGCCGCGCTCGAGCGCGATCCGGGTCAGCTCGACCCGGTCGGTGGAGTCGGAGCCGTAGCCGCCGAACGAGAAGTAGCGGTTCAGCCCGGAGCGGTACAGCTTGATGTGGGCGGCGGCCTCCAGGTTGCCGGTCACGATCCCGAGCAAGTAGCCGTCGTGAAGCAGCTTCGGCAGCAGCTCCTCGACGCCTGGTAGCACCCGGTAGTCCTTCGAGTCGGCGGCGGTTCTGTGCAGGTAGTGCAGCCGCCGTTCGAGCAGCTTCGCGAACTCGTCGCCTTCCGGTTCGCGGTGCAGCACCGCTTCGAAGGTCAGGCGGCCGACGTCGGGGTCGGTCATGCCGGTATCGGTGAACTCGCCGATATCCGCCGGGATCCCGTACAGCTCGTCGAAGGCGAGCCGCCAGGAGGCGGCGCCTGCGCCGCCGCTGATGATCAGCGTCCCGTCGATGTCGAACAGAATCACGACGATCGTGCGGCTCATCCGGCCGGTTTCTCGGCGTGGCCGCCGAACTGCTTGCGCATCGCCGAGAGTGTCTGGTCGGCGAAGAGGTCGAGGCCGCGGGAGCCAAAGCGCGAGGCGAGCGCGGTCAAGAGCACCGGCGCCGGGACGCTCTCTTCGATCGCGGCGATCGCCGTCCAGCGGCCCTCGCCGGAGTCGGAGACGCGACCGGAGTATTCGTGCAGGTCGGGCGACTCGTGGAGTGCTTGGGCGGTCAGGTCGAGCAGCCAGGAGGCGATCACGCTGCCGCGCCGCCAGACCTCGGCCACCGAGGCGATGTCGAGCTCGTACTGGTAGTACTCGGGGTGCTCGAGCGGCGCCGTCTCCGCGTCGGTCTCGCGCGCGACGGTGCCGGCGTTCGCGTTCTTGAGGATGTTCAGACCCTCCGCGTAGGCGGCCATCACGCCGTACTCGATCCCGTTGTGGACCATCTTTACGAAAT
>JACDGR010000368.1 GCA_013821525.1 Actinomycetota bacterium | reverse complement strand
CGCTGAAAGCGGCCGCAGCTTGCCTCAACGACATCCCCTCGCCGATCGCGCAGACCAGCGCGTGACGGCCAGCCAGTCCGAGCTTCGCGTTACGGTAATGCAACACCCGGTCCTCCTTCGTGCAGGTCTTTGGCGAGACCCACAGACTCGAAGGAGGGCCGGACGTACCCCTCAGCCGTTCACAACCTATGTAGGCACGTCAACTAGACGCCGTGGCACTTCTTGTACTTCTTGCCCGAGCCGCACCAGCATGGGTCGTTGCGACCGATGTTCTCGAGCTCCGAGTTGACCTTCGGCTTGACCGGTGTCGCCGAGCCGCCGCTCACACCGGTGAGGCCACCCGCGCTCGCGGCACCGCCCGCGGCAGCGATCGCGTCCGCGCCTGCGAGCGACTGGTGCTCGTAGCTCAACCCGGTAGCGCCGGTGCCGTTCGGGCCGGGCGCTTGCTGCAGCTGCTCGGCCGAGCCGTCGTCCGGGGTCACCTCTGCGTGGAAGAGCAGGGCCACGACCTCTTCGCGGATCGCGAGGTTCAGCCCCAGGAACATCGTGTGGCCCTCGTTGCGGTACTCGACGAGCGGATCCTTCTGTGCCATGCCGCGAAGGTGGATGCCCTCGCGCATGTAGTCCATGTTCTCTAGGTGCTCGCGCCAGCGAACGTCGACGGTCTGGAGCACGATGAAGCGCTCGAGGTCGCGCATCAGGCCCGGCTGGATCTTGTCGAGATCGGCCTCGCGCTCGGTGTAAGCCTCGTTCGCATCATCGAGAAACTCCTGGATGATCGCCTCGCGATCGAGGCCACGCAGTTCGTCGACGGTGACGCCGGTGCCGTACACGTTGTCCATGGCGTTGACGAGCTCGCCGAGGTCCCACTCCTCCGACAGTTCGTCCATCGTGTACTCGGAGACGACGGCGGCGACCACGTCCGGCAGCCACTGCTGGCGGATGTCTTCGCTCAGATCCTCTCCATGCAGAACGCGGTTCCGTTGCTCGTAGATCACCTGGCGCTGGGCGCTCATCACGTCGTCGTACTTGAGGACGTTCTTCCGGGCGACGAAGTTCTGCTCCTCGACCTTCTTCTGCGCGTTCTCGATCTGGCGCGAGAGGATCGCGGCCTCCATCGGCTGGTCGTCGGGCAGCTTGAAGCGCTCCATGATGTTCTTGATGCGGTCGCCGGCGAAGAGACGGACGAGGTCGTCGCTGCCCGAGAGGTAGAAGCGCGTCTCGCCGGGATCGCCCTGGCGGCCTGAGCGGCCGCGCAGCTGGTTGTCGATCCGCCGAGCCTCGTGCCGCTCGGTGCCGAGGACGTACAGACCGCCGAGCTCGCGAACCTTGTCGTCGATCTTGATGTCGACGCCGCGGCCCGCCATGTTGGTCGCGATCGTGACCGCGCCGACCTGACCCGCGTCCTTGATGATCTCCGCCTCGCGCGCGTGCTCTTTCGCGTTCAGCACCGTGTGTGGGACACCCTTGCGGGTCAGCAGCGCGCTCAGATACTCGGAGGTCTCGACCGCGATCGTGCCGACGAGCACCGGCTGACCGGTCGCGCTGCGCTCCTTGATGTCCTCGACGACGGCATTGAACTTCGCCTCGACGGTCTTGAAGATGAGATCGTTCTTGTCGAGGCGCGCGACATCGACGTTCGTGGGGATCTCGACGACGTTGAGGCCGTAGATCTCGACGAACTCCTTCTCCTCGGTCTTCGCGGTTCCGGTCATGCCGCCGAGCTTCTCGTAGAGCCGGAAGTAGTTCTGGAGGGTGATCGTGGCAAGCGTCTGGTGCTCTTCCTGGATCGCAACGCCCTCCTTCGCCTCGACGGCCTGATGAAGGCCCTCGCTCCAGCGCCGACCTTCCATGATGCGGCCGGTGAACTCGTCGACGATCTTCACCTCTCCCTCCTGGACGAGGTAGTCGACGTCGCGCTTGTAGAGCGCCTGCGCCTTCAAAGCCTGGATCAAGTGGTTGACGAGTTGCACGTTCTGCGGGCTGTAGAGGTTGTCGACCTTCAGCGCTCGCTCGACCTTCTCGATCCCCGACTCATTCGCGGAGACGGTCTTGTGCTTTTCGTCGTAGAGGTAATCGTGGCTCTGCGCGAGTTGCTCGTCCTCGAGCTTGGTGCCCTTCGACTGCACGCCGTCGAGCCCCTTGACGATGCGCGCGAAGTCGTAGTAGAGCTTCGCGGCGGTCGTCGGCTCACCCGAGATGATCAGCGGCGTGCGGGCCTCGTCGACGAGGATCGAGTCGACCTCGTCGACGATCGCGTAGCGGTGGCCTCGCTGAACGACGCCTTCGAGCGCGATCGACATGTTGTCGCGCAGGTAGTCGAACCCGAACTCCGAGTTCGTGCCGTAGGTGATGTCTGAGTTGTAGGCCGTCTTGCGGTCTTCGAACGACATGTCCGCTTCGATGAAGGCAACCGTGATGCCGAGCCGCTCGAAGACGCCACGGTTCCACTCGGCGTCGCGCTGGGCGAGGTAGTCGTTGACGGTGACGAGGTGGACCCCTTCGGCGGGCAGCGCGTTCAGGTAGAGCGGCAGGCTCGCGACGAACGTCTTGCCCTCACCGGTCTTCATCTCGGCGATGTCGCCCTCGTGGAGGACGATGCCGCCCATCATCTGGACGTCGAAGATGCGCTGGTCGGACTCGCGGATCCGTGCTTCGCGGACGGCGGCGAACGCCTCGAACAGCAGATCCTCGAGCGTCTCGCCGTTCGCGTACCGTTCGCGGAACTCGGCGGTCTTCCCGCGCAGCTCCTCGTCGGAGAGCTTCGTGAACTCCGGCTCGAGAGTCGCGATGTAGCGCGCCTGCTCGGCAATGCGCTTCATGCGGCGGCCCTCGCCGAAGCGGAGGGCCTTGTCGAGTGACGGCAGCGCGGGCATCAGGTGCACAGGGTACCGCGGGGCTGCAGGTCGCTCGCGGCCTGCAAACCGCAATCAGAGCGCGGTCGCCTCTACCTCCCAGAGGTCGCCGACGAGTCGCGAGGCCCGCACGACGTACTCACGTCCCTGTGCCTCACCAGCGCGCTCGAGCGCGGGCACAGCGTCGAACCGCGGTCTCCCGTCGACGTGGAGGGAGAGACCGTCCCGGCTTGTGACGAGCTCGGCCTCCCCGCCCGCGAGCCCGGGCACGTGGGCAACGGAGATGCGAGAGACGGCGACCGCCCATCGTCCGCCCCGCTGCCGGACCGCTTCGGCGCGGTAGGGCGGCGGCACGGTTGCGGCGGCCGCGGCGGCAAGGGGGGCAACTGCAGCGTCCGACTCGTCCTCGTCGATCACCAGACGCTCAGCTTCGAGTGCGACGAAGTGGACGACATCGCCGCGGACCGACGGCGCCGACGCGTTGACGACCGCGTCCCACCGTCGCGCTCGAGGGACACCGTGGATCCCCGGCTCGCCGCGGGCAGCGCCGTCCCACCCGGGCGGGTCCGCGGCGGTCGATGTACGCGCCCCCGATCGCTGGCCG
This sequence comes from Actinomycetota bacterium, assembly GCA_013821525.1. Lineage (GTDB taxonomy): Bacteria > Actinomycetota > Thermoleophilia > Gaiellales > Gaiellaceae > PALSA-600. The sequence continues at coordinate 30 of JACDGR010000368.1, read as the reverse complement.
CTTGCGTTCCCTCCAGCTGCCGGACCGGGC